>NZ_JBEHZD010001323.1:0-5000 GCF_040240285.1 Streptomyces sp. HSW2009
GCCACACCCGGCGGCCACACCCGGCGGCCACACCCGGCGGCCACACCCGGCGGCCACACCCGGCGGCCACACCCGGCGGCCACACCCGGCGGCCACACCCGGCCGCCAGGTCCGTACGCCCCACGGCGGGCCAGCCCCGCAACGGACCCACCCCTCCTACGCCGAGCACACCCCCGGCACGTTGACCACACCCACCACGGCAGGGGCAGGGGCCGGGCGTCGTTGTTACCTGCTCACCATGTGCCCATCGAGCCACCACCACGTACGGCCGAAACAGTGGCGCGCATGAGTACGAGCACGCACGAGCGCATCCCCGCGAGCAGATGGCGGGTGCCGGCCGTCCTGGTGGCCGTTTCCGCCTCACTCGCCACACTGGCCGGCCCCGGCACGGCGACCGCCCACCAGCAGACCGGCTCGACAGCAGCCAACGCCCCCAAACAGTCCATCAGTTGGGGTCCCTGTCCGAAGGCCGAGCCGCCCTACCCCGACCCCAGCCCGAAGGCACGGTGCGGCACGGTCACCGTGCCCGTGGACTGGTCGAAGCCGGCAGGCCCCACCCTTGACCTCTTCGTGGCCCGCTACCCGGCGGCCGACCCGGCGCGGCGCATCGGCGTCCTGCTGTCCAACCCCGGCGGGCCCGGCGCACCCGGCTCCGACGAGGCGCTGTACGCGGACGACCCGGTCACCGGGTACACCGAGAAGATGCGCCAGCAGTTCGACATGATCGGGTTCGACCCCCGTGGCATCGGCCGCAGCCAGCGCGTGAGCTGTGACGAAACGATCGCCGAAGCCGTACCCCACCGCCCGCGCAGCGCGGCCCAGTTCGAGCAGGTGCGCATGCTCAACGGCCGGCTCGCAGAGAGCTGCCGCCAGCTCACCGGGCCGCTCGCCGCGCACCTGGACGGCGAGAGCGTGGCCCGCGACATGGACGCCATCCGGGCGGCCCTCGGCGAACGCAAGATCAGCTTCATCGGCCACTCGTACGGCACCTTCCTCGGCGAGCGGTACGCCCGCCTGTTCCCGCAGAACCTGCGGGCGCTGGCCCTGGACAGTGCGATGGACCCGAGCCGGCCGAGCGCCGAGCGCTACCTGACCGACGGCAGCGTCACCACCGAGAAGACCCTGAAGCGCTTCGCCACCTGGTGCGCGAAGAACCGGTCCTGCGCGCTGAATGGCAAGGACGTGCTGGCCGTCACGAAGGACCTGTTCGCCCGCGCGGACGCCGGCACGCTGCGCGATCCGGGCCCGAACGGCCCGACCAAGAAGAAGGTCGACGCCGACCAACTCGCCGACTTCCTCACCTTCGCCCTCGGCAAGGGGGGCTGGGAACAGACGGCCGAGCAACTGGCCGCGCTGCACACCGGTCGGGGCGAGGTGTTCTGGATACCCACCGGCATCAACCCCACGATGCAGCTCGTGCTCTGCCGGGACTACGACTTCCGCATCCCCGACTACGCCGCGTACCAGGCGATGCGCAAGCGCGTCGCCAAGGCGGCCCCGCACGTGCGCTACAACTCCCAGGCATTGGACACCGTGTTGGGCTGCCAGGGTTGGACCATGCCACCCAAGCCGCAGCCCGCGCAGGCCGCGGGTGAGCTGCCGCCGGTCCTGGTGGCCAACGCCACCCACGACCTGGCCACCCCGCTGCCCGGCGCCCAGCGCATGGCACGCGCCTTCCCGAAGGCCACCCTGTTCACCCTGGACGAGGTGGGCCACTGGATCTACCGCAGGGGCAGTTCGGAACAGGCCATGCGGGTGATCGACGACTATCTGCTCAGCCGCACGGGCTGAACTGGTGCCGAGTGGTTGACGCGCGGGCTGGTGACCATCGCTGTCGGTCGCCAGCCCGCGCGGCCCCCGCGGATACGGGGCACCGCCCGCCGTGGGGCCGGCCCCACTCACCCACCTGCCCACCCAACCAGCCACCCGTTCGACCGAGTGCCCTGCTCCGCGTGCCACCCGGGTCAGGCCGGCGTCGGGGCTGCCGACTGCTCCTGGTCCGTCGCCGGCCGGCAACGGCGCTGGTAGTAGGCGTACGTCAGGACCAGTACGAGCGGGCCCCACAGCGTGCCGGGGGCGATGCACACCTTGGCCAGGATTTCCCAGCCGGTGCTGGTGTAATCCGCGGAGTCACCCGTCCCGAACCAGCCCAGCACCCCGGGCACCCAGAGCGCGGTGGCCGCGATGCCGCCGAGGGTGGCGGGGACGAGTGCGGCCCAGGGCGCGACGCGCCGCCCGCCGATGAACGGCACCCAGGCCGGGACCACCTCGCCCCAACTGCGCACCAGACCGAAGCACAGCAACGCAAACGCCTCGGTGGTCAGGCTCAGACCGAAGATGTACGGCACGGTGATCCAGGCTGAAGGCATCGGCTCATCGGTGTCTATGCCCATCTCGAAGCCGAAGGCGAACGGCAGCCGCCACAGGCACTGGGGGAGCAGCAGCAGCGGAATGGCGTGGGCCACGTACGACGCCCAGACGGGTACGGGCCGCTCGGTTCCGTGAGTGGTGGTCGTGCGGCGGATTCGTTCGGTCGTGTTCATGGCACCAGCCTCTTCGAACGTCCGCTTCCGGTCGTCAGCCCGGAGAGGTCATCCGGGTCCGTATGCGGGATGAGCTCCGGTCAACCTCTGGTCTGACCGGGCTGGGGAAGGGGCTTCCGCGGATTGCGGTGGGTAGGAATGATCTCCGATGGGGTGGCTGGAATTTCCTCATCAGTCGTCTATGGATGGGGTGCTGGAGTTCTGCGATGATCGCCTCGGCGAATTTCTGGGGTGGCTTCGTGTATTCCGCCGTATGCGGAGGAGTACGTGGGGGCGTGCGAGGAGTCGGGCGCTCAGCCGTAACGCGGTGTGGCAGACGTCGACGGGGACTTCGCCGGACGGGCCCGACCATTTGCTACGGCTACGGCTACGGCTACGGCTACGGCTACGGCTACGGCTACGGCTACGGCTACGGCTCGGATCTGGGTCTGGGTCTCGGTCCGGGTCGGTTCCGTCGTCGTGGCCCCGTCGGGGTCAGCCGCCCTCGCCGGAGCCGGCTGCCACTCGCAGGCGCCGACCGCCCTCGCCCCGGGGGCCACAGTCGGCCGCATGCCAGCCGGGCCGGGCGTGCGGCCCGCCTACGACTGTCCGCGCCCGTCCGCACCCGTCCGCGCCCGTCCGCGCCCGTACGGGCAAGCGGGCCGGCCGGGGAGAGACGGCCGGCGGTGGACTCCGGCCGGCGCGCACCGCTGCGTCCGTGCGGGCGGAGGCGGTCCGGTCGCGCAGTGACGGTGTGGCGTGGGGCGTGGCATTCGCGGCCCGTATTGCGCGGGCAATGCCTCAGTCCGGGAATATTCGGCCAGCCTTTTCGGTGGAATTCGGCTACCACCGGCCATCCGGTGTTTACCCAACATGGCCAATTCCCGCGTGTGTGGCCTCAGGCACTCGGGTATCGACCTTTCTTGACATGGCGATCTTCGAGGTCTGAGGTGGTCCGATGGCAACGAGGTGGCGGGCCGCGCGGCGAGCTGCGGCTGCGCATTCCGGAGACGCACGATGACCGGGGACATATCCGGGGACTTATCTGCCCCCTTCCAGGACAGCGGCACCGCACCGGCTTCGTGGTCGACCACTGCGCCGCCGACCACTCCTCCGGCCGCTGCCGCGGCCTGTGCACCGGTGGTTGGGCCGGTCGCGGCAACCGACACGGTGGACGCAGCCGGGCCGGCGGCGGACCGGCTGCTCTCCGACCTCCTCACCGCACGGGCCCGCCGCACACCGGACGCGATCGCCGTGCGCTGCGGCGGGCGCACCCTGACCTATGCGGAGCTCATCGCGGCCGGCGAACGGCTCGCCGCTGAACTTGGCGGGGGTCCCGGGCAGCCCGTCGCCGTCGTCGTGGACCGTTCGCTCGAACTCGTCATCGCCCTGGTCGGGGTGGTCATGTCGGGGCACGCCTTCGTACCGATCGACCCCACCTACCCGCCCGAGCGGCGCCGCCACATGCTCGCCGACTCGGGCGCCTCGGTCGTGGTGACCGTCGTCAGGCTCGCCGACCGGCTGGCGGTCGAGCGGGCCGCCCCCGCCGGTGGCGCCGGCGCGGTGGAGCGGGTGGTGTGCTGTGACGCTCCCGGCCCGGCGCCAGCGCCCCGCGCACACCGGCCGGCGGGCCCCGACGACCTCGCGTACGTGATGTACACCTCCGGTTCGACGGGCCGCCCCAAGGGCGTGGCTGTCGACCAACGCTGCCTGGTTACAGGGGTGTTGGCGTTCGGTGCCGTGGTGCGGCCAGCCGGCGGCGATGTGTGGGCCACCATGACGTCGGCCTCCTTCGACCCCATCCTGGTCGACGTCTTCCTGCCACTGGTGCACGGCGCCACCGTGCTCCTCGCCACCGACGAAGAGGCGCTCGACCCGCAGGCGCTGGCGGACCTGTTCAGCGCAGGCGGGGCGACGATCGGACAGGCGACGCCGCTGATGTGGCGGGCCCTGCTGGAGACCGGCTGGCCCGGTGGGTTGCGGGTCGCGCTGTCCGGCGGCGAACCGTTGTCCGTCGGCCTCGCCGCGGAACTCGGCGCGCGCTGCGCGGCGGTGTGGAACGTGTACGGCCCCACCGAGACCACCATCTGGTCCACCGGCCACCAGGTCGGCCCGCGCGACACCCGCACCGTCCCGGTGGGCCGGCCGCTGCCGGGCAGCACGCTGTACGTCCTTGACACCGGGCTACGGCCGCTGCTCGCAGGGGAGTTGGGCGAGGTGTGGATCGGGGGTGACAAGGTGGCCCGCGGCTACCACCGCGCACCCGGCTTGACCGCCGACCGCTTCCGCCCGAACCCGTTCGGCCCGCCGGGCAGCCGGCTGTACCGCACCGGCGACCTCGGTCGTACGCTGCCGGACGGCGCCGTCGAACTGGTCGGGCGCGCCGACCACCAGGTCAAGATCCGGGGTCACCGGGTGGAGCCGGGCGAGGTGGAGGCCAGGTTGACGGCACACCCGGACGTCGTACACACCCAGGTC
>NZ_JBEHZD010001324.1:0-14810 GCF_040240285.1 Streptomyces sp. HSW2009
ATTTGGTCATGGCGTGCGGGGCGTTGTGCGCCACCGACGGGGTGGTTTTTATTCTTTCTGGCGGGGGGGGGCCCGCCCCCCCGGGCGCGCGCCGGCGGGGGGGGCGCACCCCACAGCGCGTGCGTACCTGACGCGCCACCGATGAGGAGGACCCTCGCGATGGCATCACCCCGCACGTCCCGCAGACCCGTCACGGCGGCCCTGACCGCGGCCCTCGCGGCCACCGTGGGCACGGTCGTCATCACCACCGCGGCGCTGCCCGCCCAAGCGGCGCCCCGCCCGTCCGCGCCCGCCGGGCAGGGCACGGTGGTGGGCGCCGAGCGCCCCGACGCCGTCAAGGACAGCTACATCGTCACGCTCCGCCCGGGCACCAGCCCCCGTTCCGCCGCCGGCACCGCACTGGTGGCCCGGTACGGGGGCACGGTGCAGCGGGTCTACACCGCGGCCCTGAGCGGCTACGCGCTCACGCTGCCGGCCGACGCCGCCCGCAGGCTCGCGGCCGACCCGGCGGTGGAGCAGGTCGTCCAGGACAGCACCGTCCACGCGGACGCCACCCAGTACAACCCGCCCTCCTGGGGCCTGGACCGCATCGACCAGGCCAAGCTGCCGCTCGACCAGAAGTACACGTACCCGGACAGCGCGGGCGCCGGGGCCACCGTCTACGTGGTGGACACCGGCGTACGGATCAGCCACCGCGACTTCGGCGGCCGGGCGGTCAACGGATACGACCTGGTGGACGACGACGCCGTGGCCGAGGACGGCAACGGGCACGGCACCCACGTGGCGTCCACCGTCGCCGGCGTGGTGGCCGGGGTGGCCAAGAAGGCCAAGGTGGTCGCGGTGCGCGTGCTCGACGCGAACGGCTCGGGCTCCACCTCGGGCGTCATCGCGGGCATCGACTGGGTCACCAAGCACCACAGCGGCCCCTCGGTGGCCAACCTGTCGCTGGGCGGCGGGGCCAACACCGCCCTGGACACGGCCGTCCGCAACTCCATCAAGAGCGGCGTGACCTACGCGGTGGCCGCCGGCAACTCCGCCTCGCCCGCGCAGAACTACTCCCCCGCCCGGGTCGCCGAGGCGCTCACCGTGGGTTCGGTCGACGAGAAGGACAACCAGTCCAGCTCCTCCAACTACGGCTCAGCCGTTGACCTCTTCGCGCCGGGCGTGCGCATCACCGGCGCCTGGCACACCGACGACGGCGCGACCAACACCATCTCCGGCACCTCGATGGCCGCCCCGCACGTCGCCGGCGCCGCGGCCATCTACGCCGGCCTGCACCCGAGCGCCAACGCGGGACAGGTCAGCAAGGCCGTGCTGGACGGAGCGACCAAGGACGTGGTGCACAACCCGGGGCCGGGGACGCCGAACCGGCTGCTCCGCGTCATCTCCTAGGCGCCTCCCCGCCCGTCCGCGCGCGCGTCCCGGCGGGCGCCGGTGCAGGCCGACTCGATCGGCCTGCACCGGCCGGGCACGGCCGTGGCCAGCGGCGGAACGACACCGCGCCGCCGCGCACCACGGCCACTCGAAAGGATGAACCGTCCCCCCGCGACACGGCGCCACGCGGGCGCTTCGACCGCCTTGACGGGCATTCAGGAAGTGCGCACCATGAGGGCCCGACATCCGGCGATTTGGGGGGCCACCTCGCCCATGCACAGACCCACGGACGAGCACGCACCGGAGCCCGCGCCAGAGCCCGCCCAGGAGTGCGCCGCCCCGCCGGGCCCGACCCCCTCGGCGTCCGGCGTCCGCGCGCGGGCCCGTACGAGCGTCCGCCTCTCGCTCGGTGGCGGGACCGCGCTGGGCATCGCCGGCGTGGGTGCCGTCCTCACCTTCGTGGACCTCTCGCCGCCGCTGCGCGCCCCCTTCACCCTCTTCTTCCTCGTCGTGGCGCCCGCCGCCGCCATCGGCTCCGCGCTGCACGGCGTCGACCCGCTCAGCCGCCCCGTACTGGCGGTCCCCGGCGCGCTGGCGCTCGACCTGCTGGTGGCGCAGGCGCTGCTCGCGCTCCACGTGTGGTCGGCGCGCGCCGGCGTCGTCACGGTGGGCGTCCTGAGCCTGGCGCTCCATGTCTTCACCTGCGTACGCCGCACGCAGCGCGAGCCGGCCGAGGGCCGCGCCTGAGGAGGGCCCGGTCTGCTGCTCCGGCGGTGGCGAGGGCGAGGGCGCCGGTAGGGGCCCCGGTGGCGGAGCGGGCCCAAGACCCCGCACCCCGGCCCACCGGCCATCCGCGTTACCGGAAGTTGACGGCGGCCTTGACCCGGCCGGTGCGGGCGCGGCATCGCACCGGGGCGTCGAACGCGGGGGCCGCGCCGGCCCGTTCGCTGGCGGCACGTTCCTGCCGGTTCGACTTCCGGCGGGTACCGGACCTGGTCCGTTACCGTGCCGCACGGCCGGCCGGTGGCCGCGGCTGTCAACGGCGCCCGGCGATCGCGGCATGATCCAACATCTGGGTATGGGCGGATAGTTCAACTATTCTCGTTCTTCGCCGGGTGCGTGCCCGGTGCAGCGGGCCGGTGGTCCCACCGGGTCGCGGCAGAGCCACTCGGTCCCAGGCCAGCCCTGGTGACCGCCCTGGGGGGAATCCCGATCATGAACGATGCAACCCAGCACCAACCGAGCGGCGTCGGCACCGAAAACATCCGGTACGTGCACACGCTCGGACCGCACGGCACCAACCTGGAGACCGCGGCCCACGAGTGGCTGCGGCGGCGCGAGATCGACGGCAAGGTCGAACTGCACGCCTCGCTGGAGGCCGCGCTCGACGTGGTGCCCGACGACGGCGCGCACGCCCTGGCCGCCTGCGCGGTCTACCCGGCCCTGCACACCCTGACGTTCGGGAACCTGCACCGGTTACACATGGTCGACAGCTTCATCATGCCGACCCACAACATGGTCCTGGCCAGCTCGGGAACGGCCGCGCCGCGTACCGTATCCACCCACCCGGCCCCGGTCGGCCTGGTCCCCACGGGCGCCGAGCACCGGATCGTGCTGAGCAACGCCCAGGCGGCCATCGACTGCGCCGCGGGCACCACCGAGGGCTGCATCACCACCAGCGTCGCCGCCCGCGCGCACGAGCTGCGCGTCGTACGGGACTTCGGTCCGGTCCCGATGGTCTTCACCATCCACCAAGTGCTGCGCCTGGAGGCGGCGGTGGGGCAGCACGCGACCACGGGTGCCCTGATATGACGACGAGCGCTCCCCTCCCCTCGGCGCTGCGCGCCGCCGCGGCCGAGTTCGCCGCCTCCCTCTTCCCCCAGGTCAACGCCTTCCGCGAGCGTCAGGAGCGGGACGGCACGATCGCCGAACCGCGGGCGGCCGACGCGGAGTTGCTCCAGCAGATCCGGGCCGGGGCCACCGCCTGGTACCGCGGCAACGGCCGCGCGCACCAGGCCGACGCGCTCGATGCGGACGTGGCCGACTGGCTCGCCGCCGGCCTGGACAGCGCCCCGCACTTCGCGCGCTCCCGGGACGCGCTGCACGCGCCGGCCGACGGGGCGCCGGTGTTCTTCCTGGCCCCGGTGCAGACCACCAACAGCGTGCCGCCGGTCGGCAAGCGGCTCGACGCCTTCTTCGCGCTGCGCAAGGAGCCGGCCGCCCTGCCGGAGCTGGCCACCACGCACCCGCACCCGAAGAACAACTGCCAGTCGCTGCTGCTCATCGCGGGCAGCGACGGCTTCGCGCACGGCAACTGCCTGGTGTTCTTCCCGGAGAACGTGGCCGCGCACGACAAGGTCGTCGACCAGGCGTACGCGATGTTCTTCTACAACAAGATGCGCAAGATCCACGAGACGTACGCGCTGCCCGGCGCCGAGGCGGTGCTCACCGCCGACTCCGTGCCGCGGGCCTCGTCCGACCTGGCGCCCGAGGTGTGCTTCGAGGCCCGGGCGATCTGGGGATACCTCCACGACTCCCTGCACTACCAGGGCAGTTGGCCCTTCGACCAGCACATCTCGTTGAAGATGAACTGGTTCGTCGGGCTCCTGGAGGAGACCAAGGTCGACGCGAAGACCGCGCTGGCCTGTGCGGGCGGCGGGGTGCCGTTCGCGCAGGAGCAGATCGCCATGATCCTGCTGGAGCGGATCTTCCGCTATCCGCAGGCCGACGACGCCACCCGCAACTTCGACTCCGGCACCGGCGTCCTCCTCTACTCCTGGCTGCGCGCGCACGACGCGCTGACCGGTTCGCCGGCCGACGGCGGGCTGCTGCGTCTTGACCCGGACCGCACCCTGACCGCGCTGCGCGCCTTCGTCGACCGGGTCGAACTGCTCGAAGAGCAGGTGCGCACCGACGAGGAGTACCGGGTGGCGGCCAAGGCCCTGGTGCGCGAGTACCTGCCGGCGGGCGAGCCGAAGCAGCGCTTCGGCTTCACCGACGACCAGCGGGTGCTGCTGCGGGCCAAGGAGGCGCTGGCCGCGCTGGAGCCGCTGCGCTTCGCGGAAGCGGAGTGGTGAGCGCGCCCGACGCCCCCACCCGCCGACTCGGCGTGCCGGTCCTCGCCACGTCGATGGTGCTGCTGCTGGCCGTCGGCTGGGTGGTGTCCGGGCGACTGGTGCACGACAACCCGCCGCTGGCGGTGGCCGCCGGCCGCACCGTGACCAGCTTCCTGGCGATCTGTGCGATCTGTGCGCTGCGCCCGAGCAGTTGGCCCAAGGTGCGGGTCAGCGCGGGGCGCTGGCGGGCCGTCGGGTCGCTGGCGGTGCTGGGATTCTTCGTCTACTACACCGGCACGCTGCTCGGCGTCGACCGGATCGGGGCCTCCCGGGTGGGCCTGGTGGTCTCGCTGCTGCCGTGCATCACCTTCGCGATCGGCATCGTGGCGTTCCGCGAGCAGACCAGCACCCGCAAGGTGCTCGGCACCCTGCTCGCGGTCGCCGCGGCCTTCGGCTATGCGCTCGACGGCGGGTCGAGCAGCGGCAGCACCAGCACCGGCGCCCTGGTCAGCGGCGTTGCGCTGGCTCTGATGGGCACGTTCACCTATGCCCTGTACGGCTATGTCTACCGGCAGCACATGTCGGACATGCCGCCCATGGTGGCGCTGCTGCCGGTGACCGGGGTCGCCACCGTGCTGCTGGGGCTGGTCGCGGTCCTCTTCGTACCGCTGGGCTCGGTCGGCCTGTTGGACTGGGCCGGGATCACGGTGCTCGGTGCGCTGCTGACCGCGCCCGTGTTCCTCATCTCGCATGAACTGATCGTGCGCAAGGGTCCGTTGTTCACCTCGGCGGTGGCGCTGGTCGTGCCGTTCCTGGTGCGGCTCGGCGAATGGGCGCGGGGCGCGGCGAAGGCCCCGAACCTCGCCTCGGTGCTGTTCCTGCTCCTGTGCTCGGCCGGGGTGTGGATGACGGTCGCGGCCCGTACGTCACCGCCGGCCGCGGAAACTCCCGGCACGGAAACGCCCGGCGCGAAGGCGCCCGGCGCGGAAGCAGCCGCCGCGGAGGCACCCGCCGCGCCCTCCCCATCCCCCTCGCCACCGCCCGCTCCCTCGACCGAATCCGGAAGAAGCACATCGTGACCCCAGCAGGCGCCCCGCGCACCACCGTCGTCCTGGTCTACCAGCGCACCACCCTGCCCTGGGTGTTCGAGAGCGCGCAGCGCGCCGGGATCGATCTCGTACTCGTTCCCCGGCCCGACGAGCGGGTCGATCCCGACCGGCTGCCGCCCGCGGTGGTCGAGCTCCTCCCGCTGGACATCGAGGGCGACCCCGACGGGGCGCTCGCCGCCCTCCGCAAGCGGTACGAGCGGGCCCCGTTCGACGGCCTCACCACCCACTACGACCTGGTCGTGCCGTTCGTCGCGGACGCGGCTGCCGAACTCGGCCTGCCAGGCATCGGCGGCGGTCCGGCGCGCGCGGCCCAGGACAAGCGGCTGATGCGCCAGCGGCTGGCCGCGGCCGGGCTGAACGTGCCCGGCTTCGTCGCCCTGGACGGCCCGGCCGGTTGGGCCGCGGCCACCGCGCTCGACTTCCCCGTGGTGGTCAAGCCGGCCAATGGTTTCAGCAGCATGGGCGTGACCAAGGTGGACTGCGCCGCTGACCTCGGCCCGGTGGTGGAGGCGGTCTGGGAGCTCAGCCGGACGAAGCTGAGCCAGGTGTCCGGACTGATCGTCGAGGAGTACCTGGACGGCCCGGAGCTCGCCGTGGAGTCACTGGTCCACCGCGGTCGGGTACGGGTGCTCGCCATCGGCTACAAGGGCGAACCGACGGGCCCCTACTTCGAGGAGGGCGTCTACCGGGCGCCGGCGCCGCTGTCGGCCGACGTGCAGGAGGCGGTGGTACGCGAGGTGGTGGCCGCGCACGCCGCGCTCGGCGTCGCCGACGGGCCGACCCACACCGAGCTGCGGCTGCGCGGCGGCGTCCGCCCGTACCTGCTGGAGATGGGGGCACGGGTGGGCGGCTCCAGCGTCTCGCACTACATAGCCGCCGGCGTCAGCGGCGTGGACTTCGCCGGCGACGCGCTGCGCATCGCGGCCGGACTCGCGCCCCTGACGCTGCCGGAGACGGCCACTGCGCTGGTGCCGGCGCGGGGCGCGGCGGCCAACTACATCGTGCCGTGCGGGGGCTCGGGGCTGATCACCGCCGTCCACGGGCTGGCCGAGCTGGCAAAGGACCCGCGCGTCGACCACGTCGTGCAGATGCTGCACCCGGGCGACGTGGTGCGGCCTTATCCCGACTTCTCCGGCTATCCGGCGTTCGTCCTCTCCCATCACCCGTCCACCGCGGACGCGGAGGAGTTCCACCGCTCCCTGGAGCACAGCATCCGCATCGACTACGCACCCCAAGGGGCCGCTTCGTGACCCTTCTTCCGCTCCACGACCGCGATGGCGAGATCTGGCTCGACGGGCAGTTCGTCCCCTGGCGCGACGCCCGCCTGCACGTCCTGGCACACGGCCTGCACTACGGCGGTGGCATCTTTGAGGGCGAGCGGGTCTACGACGGGCAGGTCTTCAAACTCACCGAGCACACCGAACGGCTGCACGCATCGGCGCGCGAACTCGGCTTCGAGCTCCCCTACCCGGTGGCCGAGCTGGAGGGGGCGACCCGGGAACTCGTCCGCCGCCAGGGCATCGGCAACGGCTACGTCCGGCCGGTGGCCTGGCGCGGCAGCGAGCACATCAGCGTGGCGGGCGCCGGCGCCTCCGTCCACGTGGCGCTGGCCACCTGGGAGTGGCCGCACGTCTTCTCGGCCGAGGCGAAGGCGGCCGGCATCCGGCTGGGCACCACGCGCTGGCGGCGCCCGGCCCCGGACACCGCCCCGGTGCGGGCGAAGGCGGCGTCGCTGTACAACATCTGCACGCTGGCCCGCGACGAGGCGGACGCGGCCGGCTTCGACGACGCGCTCTTCCTCGACTACCGCGGCTACGTGGCCGAGGCGACCGGGGCCAACCTCTTCCTGGTGGTCGGTGACGTCCTGCACACGCCGACGGCCGACTGCTTCCTGGCCGGCATCACCCGGCGCACGGTGCTCGACCTCGCAGCCGAGCTGGGCATCGAGGTGGTCGAGCGCCACATCGGCCCCGACGAGCTGGGCGACTTCGACGAGTGCTTCCTGACCGGGACGGCGTACGAGGTGCAGCCGGTGCGGGCGATCGACGGGCACCGGTTCACGGTCGGCAAGACCACCACGGCCCTGCTGGAGGCGTACGAGGAGTTGGTGCACGCCCCGGCCGACGCGCGGCCCCCGGCGGGGGCGCGCGGGGGCCCGGCGCGGGGAGCCCAGGGCAGTCCGACGGCTGGGAAGGCCCGGCCGTCGGCGCGTCGGGCGCCGGGAGAACGGCCGCCGGGCGGACCGACGCGGACAGACCGGCACGGACAGATCGCCGCGGGCAGATCGGCATCGGCCGGACCGGTTTCGGACGGACCCGCGCCGGACGCTCCCGCCGTCAGGAGAGCGGAGCGGCCTCCTCCGCCCGATCGTGCCCGGTCACGGGCGTACGCGTACCCCTGCGACCGGTGGCCGTCAGGAGCGCGACGACGCACGCGGCGCCGAGCAGGATGCCGAAGGCGACCGTGAGCGCGGTGGTGTAGCCGTGCACGGTGGCCGCGGTCGGTGTGCGGTGCCCCGGCCGGGCCAGGTAGGACGCGGCTGCGCTGGCCGCCACCGTGTTGAGCAGGGCGGTGCCCAGCGCCGCCCCGAGTTGCTGGGCCGCGTTGTAGGCCGCCGAGGCGGCGCCGATGTCGCGCCACGGCATGTCGGCGGTGGCCAGGCTGGCGGTCGGCGGCATGACACAGCCGAGCCCGAGCCCGGTCAGGACCAGCGCAGGTGTCAAGTACAGCGGCAGGATGTGCGAGCTGTCGGCCGTCAACCAGGTCAGCAGGAACATGCCGGCCGCCGCCGCGAGCAGGCCCGGCAGGATGAGCGCCGCGGGTGGCACGCGGCCGTGCAGCTTGCCGGCGATCAGGGTCGAGCCGAGCAGCGCGGCCACGGCGTTGATGATCAGCGTGAGACCCGCCTCGACCGGTGAGTAGCCGAGAACCGTCTGCGTGTAGTAGCTCATGAACAGGTAGAAGCCGAACATCGCGACGAACAACAGCGTGATCGCGACGAACGCGGCGCCCCGGGCGCGGTGCACGAGCACCCGGAGCGGCAGCAGCGGATGGCTGGCCCGCGATTCGACGACGACGAACGCGGCCACCAGCGCCACCCCGCCGACCAGCGGCGCAAGCACCCTGGCCGAGCCCCACCCGTACGGCTCGGCCTCGTTGAAGCCGTAGACCAGGGCGGCGAACCCGGCCGCGCTGAGCAGGGCCCCCGCGACGTCGAGCCGTCCGCCGTCCCGGGCCGGGCGGTCGAGCGGCACCAGGGCCGTGCCGGCCACCGCGAGCAGCGCCAGCGGCACGTTGATGTACAGGCACCAGCGCCAGCTCACGTACTCCGTCAGCAGCCCGCCCGCGACCAGGCCGAGCGCCGATCCCGCGGCGCCGACCGCGGCGAACACGCCGAAGGCGCGCCCGCGCTCGCGGGCCTCGGTGAAGGTGATCGTCAGCAGGGCGAGCCCGGCCGGCGCGAGCAGCGCGGCGAGCACCCCCTGTAAGGCCCGGGCCCCGAAGAGCATCTCGGGGTTGCCGGCGGCCCCGCCCAGCGCGGACGCGACGGCGAAGCCCAGCAGCCCGATGCGGAACGTGCGGCGGTGCCCCAGCGCGCCGCTGACGCGCCCGCCGATCAGCAGCAGGCCGCCGAAGGCCAGCGCGTAGGCGGTGACGGCCCACTGCCGGCTGGCGTCGGACATGTCGAGCGCGCGCTGCGCCGACGGCAGCGCGATGTTCACGATCGTGCCGTCCAGGACGACGAGGAGCTGCGCCGTACTGACCGCCAGCAGCGTCCACCACCGCCGCCGCCCCGCTGAGACCGGCTCTCCCGGCGTGTCTTCCATGATCCACATACCGCCTAACAATGTATGGGTTTACCGAACAACGTTAGAGACGGCGAACACCGTACTACACTGGCCGGGCCGGTCCGGGTCGTCAGTCGGGCGGCCGGGGGCGTCGGGCGAGAGGGAGGAACACCGTGGGCGGAGCGCGCGGCCAGCGGAGCGGCGACGGCGACGTACGGAGCGTGTGGCTGCGACCGCGCCGCACCAGCCGCGGCGAGCCACCGCTCACCCGCGCGCGCATCGTCGAAGCCGCCGTCGCCCTGCTCGACGAGGAGGGCATCGACCGGCTCACCATGCGCCGGCTCGCGGAACGGCTGACCGTCATGGCCCCGTCCCTGTACTGGCACGTCGACACGAAGGACGACGTCATCGACCTCGCCGTGGACGCGATCTTCGGCGAGGTGGAGCCGGCCACGGACGACTCCGCCGACTGGCGGACGCAGGTGACGACGGTGCTCACCGCGTGGCGGGCCGCGCTGCTCCGACACCCCTGGGCCGCCGCGGTCCCGGCCCGCCGCCGGCCGACCATCGGCCCGCACTTCCTGGCGTGGATGGAGATCCTGCAAGCCACGCTGGTACGGGCCGGCTTCACCGACAAGGACCTGTCGGCCGCGACCTGGGCGCTGTACAACCACGTGATGGGCTCAGCGGCCTCCGAAACCGCACTGCACATCACCGACGAGGAACGCCGGGTCGGCCAGGAACAGTTGCGGGCCAACAGCGACCGCTACCCGACCCTCGCCGAGCGCGGCTACCTGTACGACGACGACTGGGACGGCAGCTTCACCACCGGCCTCGCATTCCTCCTCGACGGCCTCGCATCCCAGTTGAAACGAACCTCCTGAGCCCCGACACGTTGCCCAACGGCTCTGGCACGCCTGGCAGTGGTGGTTGTCCGGTGGGCTTGGCCTTCGGCGGCCGTGGTGTCCGGTGGGCTTGGCGCCCGATGGGCCTGGTGGGCTTGGCGCCCGGCGGGCCTGGTGGGCTTGGTGTCCGGCGGGCCTGGTGGGCTTGGTGTCCGGCGGCCGTGGTGTCCGATGGGCCTGGTGGACCTGCCGTCCGGCGGCCGTGGTGCCCGCCTGACGCTGCCCGGCGTCACGCCCCGTACGCACACCCGCCCGGTGGTGGGTCCGACGCGCTCCCGGCCGCAGCGGTACGAGGCCCCTGGCCCACCAGTACGCGGACGAGGGCTGGACCGCCCCCACGGCCGCCAAACCTCCCACGGCCGAGCAACTTTTAAATCCGTTAAAAACAGCCGGCCCACCGACCAGCCACACCGGAAGCCAGCACGGCCCCGGCGGACGCTCCCCCGCCCCCACCAGCACGCGAACGAGGACCAGACCGCCACCACCACCGCCAAACCCCTCGCGACCGACCAACTTTTAAATCCGTTAAAGCAGCCAGCCCATCAACCAACGCGACCCGCCCGCACGGGAGTGATCCGGCCCCTCAACTCCCCGCACCGCCGGGGGTTCTCAGAGCGGCGCCTCCCACGTCACGGTCGTCCCACCGCGCCCACCACCACCGTGACCGTCCGACGCGACGGCGTCGGTACCGGCATCGATACCGACATCGGCATCGACATCGACAGCGGTATTGGCATCGGTATTGGCATCGGCACCCCCGGCCGCACCCCGCGCCACTCCCGGTCCCGTGTCGGCGCCGACGCCCCCCGCCCCCCATCCGCCGGGGGCGAGGCCGGGGCCGTATCCGCTCGAACCACCCAGTGCCTCCGCACGGCGGGCCAGGTTGCGCAGTCCGCTGCGCCGGCCGCCCTCCGCGATGCCCACGCCGTCGTCGGCGACCGTCAGCCGCACGCCGTCCCGCCCGTCCGGCAGGCGCACCGTCGCGTCCACGACCACCTCGATGCGCGACGCGCGCGCGTGCCGGAACGCGTTGGACAGTGCCTCGCGCAGCGCCGCGATCAGGTTCTTGCCGGTCAGCTCGCCCACCCGCGCGTCCACCGCGCCCACGAAGGTGGCCGACGGCTGGAAGCCCAACGGCACCGCCGCCGTACCGATCTCCCGCAGCACCCGCGTACGCAGCCCGGACGGCGCCTCGGCCGGCCCCTGCTCCAGGGCGAAGATGGCGGTGCGCACCTCCTGAATGGTGGCGTCCAGCTCGTCCACGGCCTTGCCGATCTTGTCCTGCACCAGCGGCAGCTCCGCCTTGCGCTGGGCGCCCTCCAGCATCATCCCGGTCGCGAACAGCCGCTGAATGACCAGGTCGTGCAGGTCACGGGCGATCCGGTCGCGGTCCTCGTACACCGCGAGCCGCTCCCGGTCGCGCTGGGCGTCGGCGAGTACGAGCGCGAGCGCGGCCTGGGCGGCGAACTGGGTGGCGAGCCGGCGTTCGGTGGCCGTGAACGGGCGGGCGCCACGGCTGCGCGGCGTACTGAGGATGCCGAGCACCCGGCTGCCGCTGCGCAGGGGCAGCATCATGCTGGGCCCGAACCGCCCGGAAATCGCCGTCGTCATGCGGGGGTCGGTGGCCGAGTCCTCCACGAAGACCGGTTCGCCGCACATGAGCTGCGGCACGATCGGGGCGTGCGGCTCGACCACCGTGCCCAGCAGCCCTTCGGGTTCGTCCGCGTCCACCGCGACGATCTCCAGGCCGCCGGCGCCGGTCGGCAGCA
Source organism: Streptomyces sp. HSW2009 (assembly GCF_040240285.1). Lineage (NCBI taxonomy): Bacteria > Bacillati > Actinomycetota > Actinomycetes > Kitasatosporales > Streptomycetaceae > Streptomyces > Streptomyces sp. HSW2009. The sequence continues at coordinate 12,002 of NZ_JBEHZD010001324.1, forward strand.
GCACGATCCCCGCCGTCGAATCCGCCAGCCGCCGTGCCTTCTCGGCGACCACCACGAGCGCGTCCTCGGCGTCGTTCGCGGACAGCAGGGCGGTGGTCACGGCGACCGAGCCGTCGATCCACCACTCCCGCTGCCGGGCCTGCTCGTCCCGTCTGGCGTTGGCGATGGCGAGCGCGGCCTCCACCGCGAGGACCCGTACGAGTTGGAGATCGGTCTCGGTGAACGGGCCGCCACCCTGCTTCTCCGCCAGGTAGAGGGCGCCGAAGTTCTCGTCCTGCGCCCGCAGCGGTACGCCGAGGAAGCTGCGCACCGGCGGCCGGCCCGCGGGAAACCCCGCCACCCGCGGGTCGGTCGTCAGATCGGCGAGCGGTACCGGGTCCGGCTGGACGGCGAGCGCGCTCGGCAGCCCGTGCTCGCGCGCCGCCCCGAGCGGTTCGCTGTCCTCCGCGCCCACGCCGTAGCTGACGAAGTCGGTGAACCTGCCGCTCGCCCCGTCGAGCACGCCGATCGCGGCGTACCGTGCGTCGACCAACTCGGTGGTGGTGCACACCAGTCGGTCGAGCGTGACGCTCAGATCGAGCCCGGCGCCCACCGACCGCATGGCCTCAAGGAGCCGCGGCACGCGGGCGGTCAGCTCCGCCGGCAGCCCCCGCAGGCTGCGGGTGGCGGCGGTGGCGGCCTCCAGCGGGTCGTGCGGGGCCGGCGCGGCCCCGGCCCCGGCCCGGTCAGCAGCGCCGCCGGCCCGGTCAGCAGCACGGCCCGGTTCCTCTGCCGGGCCGGCGGACGCGGCTGGTTCGCTGGGCTGGGGCGGTCCCGTGGTTGCCATGGGGGCGAGCGTAGTTAGCCCTTTTTGTGGGGGAAAGCATCAACTCCGGCCCGCCGCCCCGGCCACCTCCTTGGCCCCGCCGCCCAACTCCCCGGCCGGCTCCCCCGTCCGCTGTCCCAACGACCGATCCGCCTGCTGCTCTGCCGGCTTTCCTGCCCGCTCCCGGCAGCACCCTTGAGCGCATGCGCCACGCGGATGTGACGCCTCATCGGGGCCGCACCCCCGACCCACCATCCCGTCGGTGGCCCGCTCGCGCTCCAGCATGCGGCGGAACGGGCCCGCGGCCCGGGCCAGTTCGGCGTACGCGCCGCGCTGCGCCACCCGGCCCGCCTCCAGCACGATCACCTCGTCCACGGCGTCGAGCCCCGCCAGCCGGTGCGTGATCAGCACGGTCGTACGGCCCTCGGTCGCCACGAGCAGGTCCCGGGTCAGCGCGTCCGCCGTGGGTAGGTCCAGGTGCTCGGCCGGCTCATCGAGTACGAGCACGGGGAAGTCCGCGAGCAGCGCCCTGGCCAGCGCCAACCGCTGACGCTGCCCTCCGGAGAGGCGCGCGCCGTGCTCACCGACCAGCGAGTCCAGGCCGTCCGGCAGACCGTCGGCCCACTCCAGCAGCCGGGCCCCGGCCAGCGCCGCCCGCAACTCGTCCGCGCTGGCGGCCGGCCTGGCCAACCGCAGGTTCTCGCGCAGCGAGCTGTCGAAGAGGTGGGCGTCCTGCGCGCACAGCCCGACCAGGCGCCGCACCGCGTCCCCGGACAGCCCCGCCGCGTCCACCCCGGCCAGCGTGTACGCCCCCGCCTCCGCGTCCAGGAACCGCAGCAGCACCTGGGCGAGCGTCGACTTGCCCGACCCGGACGGCCCCACGACGGCCACCCGCCGCCCGGCCACCAGTTCCATGTCGAACCCGTCGATCGCGGGCCGCCGCTGCCCGGCGTAGCGGGCCGTGAGGTCCCGTACGACCAGTGGGAACGGCTGGTCGGGCGCGGTCGCGGGCAGCGCCGGCTCGCGGACCGGCGACGGGGCGTCCAGCACCTCGTGCACCCGCTCGGCGGCCCGGCGCACCCGCTGCCGGTAGCGCACGGCGCCCGGCAGCCCGGCCACCGTCTCGAACGCGGCGAGCGGGGTGAGGACGACGACCGCGAGCCACAGCCCGTCAAGCCGCCCGTCCGCCACGGCCCGCACTCCCACCCAGGACGTGGCGGCGACCGTGACGCCGCAGCTCAGCGCCGTCAGCCCGGCCCCCAGCGCGCTCGCGCCGGACGCCCGCCGCGCGATCACGGTGAGCAGCCCGTCGGCGCGCCGCACGGCGGCCGGCCGCGCGGGCAGCGCGCCGGCCCCCGTCAACTCGGCCGTGCCGGGCAGCAGGTCCACCACGGTCACGGACAGGGCGCCTCGGGCGGGTGCGAGCTGCTGCTCGGTGCGCCGGGCCCATGCGCTGGTCAGCAGCGGCACCCCGACGCCGGCCGCCAGCAGACCGGCCGCGAGCAGTGCGCCCGCCTCCGGCAACAGCCAGGCCGTGAACCCGACGGACGCGGCGCCCACGAGGACGGCCGAGCCGACCGGCAGCAGCCAGCGCAGGTAGTAGTCCTGGAGCGCGTCCACGTCCGCGACCAGCCGGGACAGCAGGTCGCCGCGCCGGCTCTCCCGCAGCCCGGCGGGTGCGAGCCGTTCCAGCCGCCGGTAGACCGTCACCCGCAGATCGGCCAGTACGCGCAGCGCGGCATCGTGCGAGACCAGCCGCTCCGCGTAGCGGAAGACGGCCCGCCCGATGCCGAAGGTTCGGGTCGCGGTCACCGCCACCATCAGGTACAGCACGGGCGGCTGTTGCGAGGCCCGCGAGATCAGCCAGCCGGAGACGGCCATCAGCCCGACGGCGCTGCCCAGCGCGAGGCTGCCGAGCAGCAGCGCGAGCAGGAACCGGCCCCGCCGCGCCCGGCCCACCGCGCGGACCAGGGCCAGGGCGCCCCGACGGCCGGCTGTGTCTTT
>NZ_JBEHZD010001325.1:0-9928 GCF_040240285.1 Streptomyces sp. HSW2009
AAAAAAAAATGGGGGGGGGGGGGGGGGGGGGGGGGGGGGGGGGGGGGGTGGGCGGGGGCGCGCGGGGCCGGCCGCCCCCGGGCCCCCCCCCCCCCCCCCCGGGGCGGCGCCTGGTGAGGGCGGCCCTGGCCGGGGCCCGCGCCGCGGGGGACGGCTGGGGCGAGGCCGTGGCCCTGGTCGAGCTCGCCACCCGGGCGCCGGCGCACGGCGCCCTCGCGGCCGAGTGGGGCGCCGCCCTGTTCCACGAGATCGGCGACCGCTGGGGCCAGCTACGCGCCGCCCGCGCCCTGGCCCTGGTGGCCGAGGGCACCGGGGACCGAACGCGGGCGGAGCGGCTGCACCACGAGGGTCTGCTGGTGGCCGAGGAACTCGGTCTGTGGACCGAGGTGGTGGAGACCTTGACCCGTCTCGGCGGCCTCGCCCTCGCCGGCGGCCACCCCGAGCGGGCCACGGACCTGTACGGGCGGGCACTCGCCGTCTCCACCGAACGCTCCTACACCCGCGGCGAGATCCGCGCCGAGACCGGCCTCGGCCACGCGGCCCACCTCCGTGGCGACCGCCCCACCGCCCGCCACCACCTGGCCCGCGCCCTCGCCAAGACCCGCACACGGGGCCGGGCGGCCGGCGGGTCGGGCGAACCGGTGACCGTACGGAGCATGGGCGAGATGCCGGACGTCCGGGAAGCGCCGGACGGGTGACGGCCGCGGGGCGTGGCCGACACCGGTCGTGAGACGGGACCGCCACCGAACGCGGACCGATACCGAACGCAGGGCTGGACCGACACGAACGCAGCCTGTGTCGCGTACCGGCCGCAGGCTGTGCCGCGTATCCACAGAGCCCGGCGATCCGGATCAGGCGCCTCCGGCGGGCTCGCGCCCCGTACGGGGTACGGAGGGGGTGTGAGGATAACCCTGGCCGTGCGCGGCCCCCAGGAAGACGCCCTTGCCGCGACGAGCGACCTGCGGCGGTGGCTGCACCGCCATCCCGACCTTCGCGGGAGCCTCCAGCGGGAGCAGGCCCCCAGCCCCGCCGCGGGGACCATGGGCGCATCGGGCGAGTTGGTCGCCCTGCTGCTGGCGCCGGGCGGGGCGACCGCCGCCCTGGCAGCGGCCGTCGTGGCCTGGTTACAGAACCGCCGCGGCACCCAGACCGTCACCATCACGCTGCCCGACGGCACGCAGACCACCGTGACCAGCGAGCGGGTGCGCGGCCTGACCGCCGGGGACGCGGGCGAGTTGGCCCGGCGGATCGCGGCAACCCTGCAACAGCCCGAGGCCACCGGCGACCCGGCCCACCACCCTGGCAACCCGGACCGCGACCCCGACGGCCGGCCCACGGACGCGGGCGGAGCGGCACGCCCCACCACCGACTCCGACCTGGGTTGAGCCGTGGACCGGGGTGACGCACGCGACTTCGGCGGGCCCGACTGCCGTGCTGTGGTGGTGGGTACGGGGCACCACCCGGCGGACTCCCGCCTGGCGAGCCTGCCCAGCGCGAGCCGGTCGGCCACCGCCGTCGCCCGGCTGCTGCACACGGCGTGCGGGGTGGCCGAGGACCGGATCACGCTGATCACCGATCCCGACGGGCCGACGGAGGTGCTGGCCGCGGTGGCGGCGGCCGTCGAGGCGGCGGCGGGCGGCATCGTGCTCTTCTGCTTCGTCGGCCACGGCCTACTCGGCCCCGCCGACCAGTTGTACCTCGCCACGTCGGGCAGTACGTCGGCGGACAGCAGCGTCCACGCCGTGCCCTACGCCGAGATCCGGAACCTGCTGGGCGCGGCCCCCGTACGCCCCGTGGTCTTCCTCGACTGCTGCTTCTCCGGGCTGGCCCGGGCGGCCCGCCAGGGTCCGCGCCGCGACCCGTACGCGTCGGCCCGACCCGACGGCAGCTTCCTGCTCGCCTCGGCCACGCACTACGCGGCTTCCTTCGCCCCGGAGGGCGCCCAATACACCGTGTTCAGCGAGGAGTTGCTGCGACTGCTTGAGGACGGTGACTCGGGTGGGCCGAAGTGGTTCACCCTGTCCGACGTCTACCGCCACCTCGACCGGCGGTTCCAGGGCGCGCCCACCCGCCCGCACGCGGACAGCACGGGCCGCATCGGTGACCTGGTGCTGGCCGCCAATGCGCAGTACGTGTCGCCGGCCGATGGGGACGGGGCGGAGTCGGCAGCGGGGCCGGCGGCCGACGGCCCGTGCCCCTACCCGGGGATGCGCCCCTTCCTGCCCGAACAGCGTCATCTCTTCTTCGGCCGTGAGGAGTTGACGACCGCCCTCCTTGAACGGTTGACCGACCCGGCCACCACGGCCCCGACGGTGCTGGTGGGTCCGTCCGGGGTGGGGAAGTCCTCGCTGTTGCGGGCCGGTCTGGTCGCGGCCGTGGACTCGGGCGGTCTGGGCCCCGTCCTGATGGTTGCGGCCCCCGGCGCGCGGCCCTTCCAGATGCTGACGGCGAAGTGGGCCGAGGCGGTGGGCCGCCCCTTCGACGAGGTCGAACGCGAGCTGGGGGCCGGCCGGTTCACCGCACCCGCGGGCCTCCCGAACCCGCCCGCGCTGCTGGTGATCGACCAGGCGGAGGAAATCTTCACGCACTGCGAAGACCCGGAGGAACGCGAGCTGTTCATCCGGGCCCTGGCCGGACCCGCGGCCACCGACGCGGACAGCCCTGCGCCAGTCGGCGGACCCCGCATCGTGCTGGGGCTGCGCGCCGACTACCTCGGGCAGTGCCTCCGCGACCCACGGATCTCCCGGCTGGTGCGGGAGGGGCAGTTCACCGTTTCGCCGATGGGCGACGAGGAGTTGCGGTCAGCCATCGTACGGCCCGCAGAGAACGCCGGTCTCCGGCTGGAGGACGGCCTGGCCGACCACCTGCTGCGCGAGCTGCGGCAGGAACACGGCGGCGCGGGCGACGCGATCGCGCTGCCGTTCCTGGCCCACGCCCTCCAGGAGACCTGGGTCAGACGGCGCGGCACCCGCCTCACCTTCGCCGGCTACCAGGCCACCGGCGGCATCCGCACCTCGGTGGCCCGGGCCGCGGAGCGGATCTATACCGCACTCGACGCCGCCGAACGCCGCGAGCTCCGCCAACTCCTGCTGGGCATGGTGCAGTTGGTGAACGACCACGGCAAGGCAGTCCGGCGCCGGGTGCGGGTGGCCGAGTTGGCCGGCGGCACCGACCTGCTCGCCCGCCTCGCCGCGGCTCGGCTGGTGATCGTGGATGACGGCGAGGCCCAACTGTGCCACGACTCCCTGCTGTACGGCTGGCCGCGGCTGCGGGACTGGATCGCCGCCGACCTGGACGGGCTGTTGGTGCGCCGCAGGCTGGGCGAGGCAGCCGACGCCTGGTCCGCGGCCGGCCGCCCGTCCAGCGGCCTGTACGCGGGCAAACACCTGGCGGCGTCCCGCATGCTGGCCGCGGACGACGGGCCGCCACTGCCGCTGCGCCCGGTGGAACAGGACTTCCTCGGCGCCAGTGGCCGCGCCGAGCGCCGCAAGAAGAACCTGTTCCGCACCGGTACGGCGATCGTGCTCGCACTCGCCGTCATCGCGACGTCCCTCGCGGTACTGGCCCGCAGAGCGCAGACGGACGCCGAACAGCGCGAAACCCGCCTGATCGCCCAGCAGTTGGCGGACCAGGCCGAATCCCTACGCGAGCGCGATCCACAGATGGCGTTGCGGCTGAGCCTGGCCGCCTACCGCACCGCCCGCACCCCGGAGACCCGCTCCAGCCTCTACACCTCCTACCTCTCTCTGACCCCCGTCGACCTGCCTGGCTCCTCCCAACCGATCCTGAACCTCGCCTTCAGCCCCGACAGCGAGGTGCTCGCCACCAGCCAGCGCGGCGGCCGGGTGCAACTGTGGGACGTCAGCCGGCCGGCCGTGCCGCGCAAGGCGCACGCCATGGAGTTGGGCAGCAGCGCTGTGCTGGCCTTCCACCCGCGCAAGCGCCTGCTCGCCGTGCAGAGCACGGACGGCTTCACGGTGTGGGACGTGGCCGACGCCGACGAGCCACGACGGTTGGCCCACCGCACCGTCCCGAGGGCGACCGCGTACACATTGGCCTTCAGCCCCGACGGCCGTACGGTGGCGACCGGCGACAAGCGGGGCTCCTTGAGGCTGTGGGACCTGACCGCGCCGGCCCGCCCGCGGCTGCGTACGCAGCAGCAGGTCGTCACCGGGGTGGAGGTGATCTCGGTCGGTTTCAACCGTGACGGCACGTTGCTCGCCACGGGGAACGGTAGGCACGGCCGCAACGGTCGGCTGCTGCCACAGGTGAAGGTGTGGGACGTGCGTGAGCCGGACCGGCCGGTGGTGCGTGGCACGGGGACGTCCGAATCGGTGATGGCGGTGGCCTTCCATCCGAAGCGCGACCTGCTCGTGGCCACCGGGGGCCTTGGCACGATGGAGTGGTGGTCGGTGAACCCCGGGGGGCGGCTCCGGGCGATTCGGCCGAAGGGCGAGCCCGATCTGGGATGGGGCAGTACGAGTCTTCCCTCGCTCAGCTTCCACCGGGACGGAACCGAGCTCGCCGCCGCGAGCGACGGGGGCTCTGCCCTCATACGCCGTGTGGGTCCGCGGGAGTCCTCGCTGCCGGCCGAAACAGAGCGATGGGACGACCTCCCCGCAGGCGAGCCGGTCCAGGCCGTGGCGTACAGCCCGGACGGAAGGTACCTGGCCGCCGGCGAAGTGCACGGAACCGTACGCCTGTGGCCCGAGCGGCCTCCCGCACCTGCCGTTCGGGGCGACCTCGTGTCCTCACTGTTCACCGGCGCTTCCACCAGTCGGGACGGCAAGCTCCTGCTCACCACCGAGAATGAGGGTGACGACTCCTATGTCACCCATGTCTGGGACATCTCCAGGGTGGAGCGTCCACGCCACGGATTCACCGTGCCCGCCCGATGGAAGGACAGCCACTTCCTTCCGGGCCGGCGCACTCCGCTCCTCATCGGCCAAAGTCGGGCGGAGGGGGCACCCGATCTGCACTTCCGACTGTGGGAATTCGGCGCCCGGGGGCGCCCAAGGGCGAGTGGAGAGATCACCGTCACCTCCTCGTCCGTGGAAACCGACGAGAGTGCCGACGGCAGGCTCTTGGCCATCGGCGTTCTGGACGAGGGCCGGACCGAGTTGTGGGACCTCACCGATGCCCAGCGGCCCAGGCGGCGCGCCGTGCTCAGCACGCCGGCGGGCCAGGGCAGCGGGAACGTGTGGTTCCCTGCCGACCGCACGCTGGCGACCGTGGAGGACGAGGACGACCTCCGGCTGTGGGACGTCTCCGATCCGGACCGGCCGCGAAAGGCCGGGCTCATCGAGGACGGAGCGTTGTACAACAGCTCCGGCATCGGTTTCGGTGCCGTGCCGTCCGCGAAGCTGGTCATCACTCAGGAAGTGGCGGAGAACCTCCGGCTGTGGAACGTGCGGGACGCCAGGAACCCGCAGCGAGGTGCCAGGCTCCCCGCTGCCCCGGGGAGATACTTTTCCGTCGGCCACGACGAGGTCGCCACCGTCCTCAAGGACGGAACCACCAGGTTCTGGAACGTACGGGATTTTCGCCACCCGGAGTTGAAGCGCACCCTACGGCTGGGCAGTGGCACCGAGTCCCTCCAGATGGGGCCGGCCGGCGACTTGGCGATCACCGGGGCGACCGATGGCTACCAGTTGTGGTCCGTACCGTCCAACGGTGCATGGCGCACGCCGAGCATCGCCACCCTGGACAAGGACGTCGAGACCGTCGAGTTCCTCCCCCACGCGCGATCGTCCATCGCCGTGCACCGGAGCTTCGGCACACAGAGCAATCGGAAATGGACCTCCTTCATCAGCCTCGACACCGACCGCATCTACCGCGAGCTGTGCCGCGACAACCCCTTGAGCGTGAGCACGAGCGACTGGGAAGCCCTCCTGCCCCATCTGGAGCACCGGAAGTCCTGCGCCTGACGCCGGTCGACCGGCTGCCCCGCTAGCCTGCGCCCATGATCAACACAACCACGCCGTCCGACGGTGCAGTCGACGCGGCAGTCAGTGCCAAGGTCGGGAGCAACCCTGGTGCCAACCCAGTGACCCACCCCCGTACCAACCCGGGTGCCGACGTCGGCGCGGGCGCCCGTGCGGACGAGGACGCGGCCGTGGCCGTCGCCGCTGCGCTGGCCGGGGCCGATGTGGTGCGGCGGCTGTACGGGACGCAGCTCGAACGGTTCGACAAGGGTGGTGGGGACTTCGCCACCGAGGCGGACGTGGCGGCCGAGCAGGCGATCCTCGGCGTGCTCCGGGCGGCGCGGCCCGCGGACGCCGTGCTCGGTGAGGAGGGCGGGCAGCAGGGGGCCGCAGGGGCTCGTCGGCAGTGGTTGGTCGACCCGTTGTGCGGGACGTTGAACTATGCCGTCGGCACCCTGACGGTGTGCGTCAACGTGGCGCTGGTCGGTGGGGTGGCCGCGGTGGCCGACCCCTTCGGCGACGAGGTCTTCCACACCGACGGGGCGGGCGCCTGGGTGCGGCGGGGTGCGGGTGGTGATGCGCCGCTGGTGCCGTCGGCTGCTTCGGGGTTGGTGGACGTCAACCTCGATCCGCCGTTCCCGAGCGCGCCGCGGTTCCGGGCGGTCGAGTTGTTGGCCCGCCCCGACTTCGGGGCCAGGTTCCGGCCACGGGCGCTGTCCACGTCGCTGGCGCTCGCCTGGGTCGCGGCGGGCAAGCGGGCCGCGTACGTCACCGACGGTGGCGACCTCTCCGCGAGCGTGCACTTCGCGGCCGGCATCGCCCTGTGTCGGGCGGCGGGTTGCACCGTCACCGACCTCGACGGCGCGCCGGTCGGCGAGACAGGCTGCGAGACAGGCGACGGAGCGGGGCGCGGGCCGGTCGGCGGGGCGCGGCGCGGGCTGCTGGTCGCGGCCGACGCCGTAACCCACCAGGCGTTGCTGTCGATGATCGGCAACGCGGGTTAGCCACCCGCCCCCGCCCGGTGGGCCTCTCCGCACTGGCCCGTGTGGTGCGGGCGACTCAGCGGGGACGCGCGGCCGAACTGGGCTGCACGGCCGAACGGGGTCGGGCGGCCGAACCAGAACGGGTGGCCGAACGGGAACGGTGGGTGGCCCGGCGCCCAACTCCCCGATTCATCAACGGTGTACGGGGAGTTGCTGGGACACCGGGGCGCAGGAAACGCCGCGCGGCGTGTGGGCGGTGCCGTACGGATCGTGCACGGTACGACACCGGGCCCACACGCCGCGCTGGCCCGCGGGGGCTACCCCGCGGCGTAGCGTCGCCGCAGGTTGCGGGTCAGATCTGCTGGGCGCCGGGGCGGCCCGCCTTGATCCGGAAGGACGCGGCGGTCTCCACCGGGGCGTCCGGCTTGGTCACGTGCGGCAGGACGCGGTAGTCGGCGCGCAGCTCGCGGTGGTTGAGCCGGACGCGGGTGTAGCCGCGCTGGGCGTTGTGCCACTTCAGGTGCGGGTTGACGCCCTCGGTCATCCAGTTGTAACCCACCTTGTCCATCGCGGCGCCGTCCTTGCCCGAGGTGATGGACGTACCGGCGAACTCCGTGCCGACGGTGGGTGACTTCGGGTCGTCGAAGTCCAGCTTGAGGTCGGAGACCACGCTGCGGTGGATGTCGCCGGTGAGGATCACCGGGTTGTTCACACCCCGCCGGTAGAAGCCGGTGAGCAGCCGGTCGCGGGCGGCCGTGTAGCCGTCCCACATGTCCAGGCCCGAGGAGAGGACGTCGGGGTTGGGGTCCTGGTCGACCTGGGAGACGAGGGTCTGGTTGGCGAGCACGTTCCAGGTCGCGTGCGACCGGCCGGCGCCGTTCAGCAGCCAGCGCTCCTGCTGGGCGCCGAGGATGGTGCGGGACTTCTCGCGCCGCTCCTTGTCGTAGCCGGGCTTGGTGCCGTCGCCGCCGACCTGGTCGTCGCGGTAGGAGCGGGTGTCCACGACGTGCAGGTCCAGGACGGAGCCGAAGTTCAATCGCCGGTACAGGCGCATCCGGTCGCCGCGCGGCTTCTGCGGCAGGCGCAGCGGCTGGTGCTCGTAGTACGCCTGCGCGGCGCGCGCCTTGCGGGCCCGGAAGGAGGCGATGTCGTCGTCGGGGAAGCCGTCCTTGTCGACCTGGGCGATGTCGCCGGCCCAGTTGTTCTCGATCTCGTGGTCGTCCCAGGTGACGATCCAGGCGAAGGCGGCGTGCGCGGCCTGGAGGTCGGCGTCCAGCTTGGTGAGGGCGTAGCGGTTGCGGTACTCGGAGAGGGCGTAGGTCTCGCGCTGGTACGACTCGTCCAACTGCATGTTGCGGACACCGGCGTTGGCGCCGACGCCGCCCTCGTACAGGTAGTCGCCGAGGAAGGCGACGAAGTCCAGGTCCTCGTTCGCCATGTGTCGGTAGGCCGTGTAGAAGCCCTCGTACCAGCACTGGCAGGAGGCGAAGGCGAACTTCACGTCGTTCGACCAGCCGGGGCCGAAGGGGGCCGGGGCGGTGCGGGCGCGGCCGACCGGGCTGATCGCGCCGCCGGTGCGGAATCGGTAGAAGTACTCACGTCCGGGGCGCAGTCCGTGGACCTCCGCGTGGACGGAGTGCGCGAGTTCGGGTACGGCCCAGGCGAAGCCGAAGCGGACGATGTGACGGAACCGCTCGTCGGTGGCCACCTGCCATTCGACGGCAACCTTGCGTTCAGGCATGCCACCGCGGCTGTCCACGGCCAGCGGGTCGGGCGCGAGCCTGGTCCACAGCACGAAGCCGTCGGGGGTCGGGTCGCCGGAGGCCACGCCGAGGCGGTACGGGTCGTCCTTGTAGCGCGGCGCGGCCCAGGCCGAGCCGGTGCTGAGACCTGCGCTGAACAGGCCGAGTGCCGCGCCGGTCACGCCTGCGGCGCCGATCAGGCGGCGTCTGCTGATATCCACGGGAGGGGGTCCCTTTCGATCACGGGGGTGGCCGGCGGAGGGACATCGGGACGCACGGCGCCGCCAGGTTCCGGTACGGAGAGTCACCTGTTCACGCGTGTGCGTCCCTACGGTTCCCCGTACCGCCGACGGACGGGCCCACCCTCACGGCGGCAGGTTGCGCGGGTGAGAGGAGGAGGGCTCCAGTTGGCCACGGCGGTGCGAACTACAGCGGACGTGAGGGTAGTTCAAACCAGTGTGCCCAGTTCACCCCGCTCTTATGGGCATTTTCACGCCTATCTTGCCGGCCAGCTCACCTGCGGTAACACCCCTGACCTGGGGTGATGTTGAGGCTGTCGGTCGGGGGCCATGGTTTTCGGCCGCATGGATCTTGGTGTCCTGAGGCGTGGGCGGCTCCGGGGGGTTGGCCGGCGTCCCCCCGCTCAGCCACGATGCTCCCGCCGGCCGACGTCCGCGAGTGCCGAGGGCAGCCGGGTGGCGCGTACGGGGAGACATTCGGGGGTGGGTGTCGTCACCCGAGAAACATCCGTCAGCACAGGTCACACGGGCTGCCCCACCCTCAGGGGCGCCATCTCCGGCCAACGGAAGGTGACTTCGCTTTCAAAACTTGAGCACAAGTCGCACACATACCCTCTCCATCTCGGCGTCGATGGTCTAGATTGACCGTGCTTCAGCGGTTCGAACACGAGGCGACCAGAATGATCTATTGGTCCCACGCCTTGAACCTTTGACGTCACACCCTCGACGCTGGCCGCCGAGGGAGCACTTCTTGGGACCCGTGGGGGGTCCGGGTGTGGGGAGCACCCGGGTTGCGACTGGGTCATCACGTACCTCGATCGACATGCCTGGTGGGGCAGTCACGTGCGCCTCCGCCAGGGCAGTTTTTCCACTTTGCTCATGAAAGTGGCGATATGCCATGGGCGGGGGGCGGGGGCCTCCCGGGGGAGGAACGGCGCGGCGGGGGGGGGGGGGGGGGCCGGGGGGGGCGCCGATGACGCAGCCGGTGCCGTCGGGGTTGGTGGCGAGCCAGTCGGCGAGGATCGTGTCGAGTTCGGCGG
>NZ_JBEHZD010001326.1:0-2153 GCF_040240285.1 Streptomyces sp. HSW2009
GGGGGCGGGGGCCGCCCGGCGCCGGGGCCGGGCGGCGGGCCGATCGGGGTCAGCGGCGGCAGCCGGCCGATCAGGCGCAGTACGTCCAGGGCGCAGCGGGCCACCGCGAAGCGGCTACCGCGCTCGCGCCGCGTCCGGGCCTCCAGATAGCCCGCGCCGCCGCCGGGCCACCACACGTCGGCGTGCAGTTCGCGCAGTTGGGCGGCCCAGCGCGGCGGCAGGTCGGCCGGCGGGTGGCGGCGCGCCTCGTCCGCGATGAGGTCGATGGCCAGCCGGGTGCGGTCAGGGGCCAGTTCGCGGCGGACCAGCCGCACCACGTCCGCCGGGTACCAGCCGGCGGCCCAGCGCAGCGCCAGGGTCTCGCGGGCGGCGCGCAGCAGCGCGCGGCTGGTGGCCGGCGCCCCGTCGGGGGCCGCGGCCAGCGCCGAGGCCGCCGCGTCCAGTTTGAGGTCGAGCAGGTCGTCCGCGGTGTCCGCCGGGACGCCCAGTACGTCCCGCAACGCCCGCGCCACCAGCGCGTCCGCCGCCTCCTGTGCCCTCGCCACCACTCGCCTCCTGTGCCGTCGCCGCGCCGCGTGCCGTACGCCGCGTGCCGTCTCCGCCGCTGCCGTGCTGTCTCCCCGTCCCCGGTCGGCCCATGCGTGGTCGGTCCGTACCGGGTTGGCCTGCCCCTGGCCGCCCTGCCCGGTGGGTCCACTGATCCCGCCGGGACCGCTCCCGGTCGGTCCGGCCCGCCGCCCCGGTGGGTGCCGGTGCCGCGCGGGCCAGGACCCGCAGCGCCCGTACCGCACGGGCCCGTACCGCACGGGGCACGAACGTGGGGGGGGGGGGGGGGGGGGGGGGGGGGGGGGGGGGGGGGGGCGGGGGGGGCGGGGGGCGGCCGGGGCCGGGCGGGGGGGGCCGGCGGGGGCGGGCGGGCCCGGCGGGACTACTCCCGGAACAGGGCGATCAGCCGCAGCAGCTCCAGGTAGATCCAGACCAGCGTCAGCGTGAGGCCGAACGCGGCCAGCCACGCCTCCTCGCGCGGGGCGCCGTACGCCACGCCGTCCTCGACCTGCTTGAAGTCCATGGCGAGGAAGGCCGCGCCGAGGACCACGCCCACGATGCCGAAGACGATGCCGAGGGCGCCGCTGCGGAAGCCGAGGCCGTCGCCGCCGCCGAAGGCCGCGAACAGCAGGTTGACCACCATCAGCAGCATGAAGCCGATGGCCGCGGCCATCACGAAGCGCTGGAAGCGCGCGTCGACCCGGATCAGCCGGGTGCGGTAGGCGATCAGCACACCGGCGAAGACCGCCATCGTGCCGAGCACCGCCTGCATCGGAATGCCGGACCAGCGCGAGTTGAACATCTCGCTGATGACGCCGAGGAAGACACCCTCGAACGCCGCGTACCCAATGATCAGGGCCGGGACGGGCTTGCTCTTGAACGCCTGGACCAGGCCGAGCACCATCGCGATCAGCGCGGCGCCGATCGCGATGCCGTAGCTCTTGCTGGACACCGGCAGCGCGGCCCAGGCGACGACGGCACCGACGATGACGGTGCCGAGCGTCATGGCCGTCCGCATGACGACGTCGTCCATCGTCATCCGGCCGGTCTGCGGCGGCGCGACCTGGCCGCCGTAGAGCTGCTGCATCTGCTCAGGGGTCAGGTCCTGCGCGCCCGGGGCATACGGGTTGGTCGGCTGGGCACCGGTGGCGTACGGGTTGCCCTGGGTCGCGGTGGGGCCCCCGGCCTGCGGCGCCGTGTTGAAGCCCGCGTAGGCGTTGTCGCGGCTGAAGCCCCGTCGCGAGAAGACCGGGTTGCTGCTCCTCATCTCACTCCTCCATGGCCGCCCTGCGCGACCTTGAGTCAAGGGTAATGGGTAAGCAAAAGAATCACCCTAGTGCCAGGGGAGGATCTTTTCGCCCCTCTTTAGCCGCTACCCGGCCACCGCTGGGCCATGCGGCGAACCCTCGGCGACGACCGCGCCACGGAGCGTCCGTGGGGGTGGCGTCGGGGCGTCCCGGGGTGCGGCGTGTCGCCGCCGCGGCCGGGCGGGCGCCCCGGGGCCGGCCCCCCGGCGCCCCCGCGCCCCGCGCCCCCCCCCCCCCCCCCCCCCCCCACGCCCCCCCCCCCCCCCCCCCCCCCCCCCCCCCCCCCCCCACTTTTTTTTT
>NZ_JBEHZD010001327.1:0-2912 GCF_040240285.1 Streptomyces sp. HSW2009
AGTTGTTTATAAGAGACAGGCTTGATCGTCTTGTCCGGGGAGTTCTTCATCACGACGACGTCACCGAGGATCGACTGGTCGTAGAACCAGGCCCCGTCCTGCGAGGGGTCGCCGGCGCCCTTGGCGTCGTTCAGACCTATGCAGCCGTGGCTGGTGTTGGCCGCGCCGAAGATGCCGTCGGCGCCCCAGTAGTTGCCGTGGATGAAGGTGCCCGAGGTGGACAGTCGCATCGCGTGCGGCACGTCCTTGATGTCGTACTCGCCCTTGCCGTCACCATCGGTGAAGCCGACCGTGGCGCCGTTCATCCGGGTCTCCTTGAACTTCTCGGAGATCACCATCTGACCGTTGTACGTCGGGTTGGCCGGGCTGCCGGCGGAGATCGGTATGTCCTTGATCGTCTTGCCGTCGCGGACCACGGTCATCCGCTTGGTCTTCGCGTCCACCGTGCTGACCTGCGAGCGGCCGATCTTGAAGTTGACGGTCCGGTCCTGGACGCCCTTCACGCCGTTGGACGCCTCGACGCCGTCGAGCTCCATCTTCATCGTCACCTGCGACCCGGCCTTCCAGTACTCCTGGGGGCGGAAGTCGAGGCGGTTGGCGCTGAACCAGTGGCCGACGACCTGCTGGCCGCCGGAGCTCGTGACGGTGATCGCGGACTGGACGTCCTTGCGGTTGGTCACGGGCTTGTCGAAGTTGACCGACACCGGCATGCCGACGCCGACCGTGGAACCGTCCTCGGGCGTGAAGGTGCCGATGAAGCTGTTGCCCGGGGAGACGGTGGTGAAGGAGGTGTTCTCCGTCGCCTTGCGGCCCTCGGAGTCCTGCGCGGTCGCCTTGATCTTGTAGACCGTCGAGCGCTCAAGCTGCCCGCTCGGCTTCCACGAGGTGCCGTCCGCGGATATCGCACCCGGGACCTGGGTGCCCGCCGCCGTCACCATGGTGACCTCGGAGAGCTTGCCGTCGCGCACGGTGACCTTGGCGTCACTGTTGATGCCGGCGTTGGTGGTGCCGGCCTTGGGCGTGATGGAGATGTGCGCGTCCGACGCGTCCTCCGCCGCCGCCTTGTCGACCTGCGACTGCGACTTGCCGCTCTTGTCCTTGTCGCTGCCGCTGCTGCCGCCGCCGTCACCGTCGTCGCCGCCACAGGCGGAGAGGACCAGTACGCCACCGAGCACAGCAGCCGCGGCCACCAGGCCCTTGCGGCGCTTGCCGTCCGTCATCACACGCTTCTCCATTGCTGCTGAACCCCGTCAATCCCCGAGCCGGACCGTCGGGCAGACACGCGTACCGGCCACCCCATATGAACGCGTGTACCTTTTGGGCCGTTCCACTCCCAGTGAAACTGTGGGCAAGGCCACTCACCAAAAGACCCCGGTCAGACCATATGCCCGGACGGGGCCACCGAGGTGCGGATCGAGGGCCGGCGCCCCTACCTGCGGCAGTTTCGTTACGCTCCCGCCACCCCGGACCGCTTCCCCACCCCGCCCCCACACGAATTCTCCGCACCGCGTCACCACCCCACCGCACCGTGCTACCACGCCGCACCGCCGATAAGCCCCGCGGCCCCCGCAGATCCGGCAGACCCCGCAGGCCCCGCAGATCCGGCGGGCTCCGCAGCTCCCGTAGCTCCTGCAAGCCCCGTAGCTGCCGCTGGGCCCTCCCGATCTTCCCGCCGCAGCACCCCGGCACCCAGCAGCGGGGGGGGGGGGGGGCCCCCCCCCGCCCCGCCCCCCCCCGGCCCGCCCCCCGCCCCCCCCCCCCCCCCCCCCCCCGCCCCAGCCCCCCGCCCCCCCCCCGGGGCGCCGGCGCCCCCCGGGGCCCCCGGGCCCACGGGGCGTCCCTCACGGCTGCCGATAGCCCCCCGCCGCCCAGCCACCCGCCGGGTCGTACGTCGCATCGGGGTCGTCCGCCGTGGCGTCGATCCGCCCACCGAGCCCCACGTCGTGGACCGCCCGGGCCCCGGCGGACGCGGCGGCGCCCGCGGTCAACCGGTCACCGCCGGTGGCTGCTTCCGGGCCCTCGGCTTCGCCATCTAGTTCGCCAGCCAGCTCGTCATCGTCCTCATCTTCATCGTCCGGCTCGTCGTCATCGAGGTCGTCATCGAGCCCCCACACCTCCGCGTCCGGGTCGAAGTCGATCGGCTCGCTGCTCCATGACGCCTGGGCGAGTTCCAGGCCGGGGACCTCCTTGACCAGGTCACCCGGGTCGATGAGGTACGCGAGGGCCTCGGCCTGGTCGTCGCGGATGGCCAGGCGTGCGTGCTCGCGCTCTTCGGCCGGCATGAAGGGGTCGCCGTCGATCTGTTCGCGGGCTGCCACGGCCAGTTGCTCGGCGTCGGTGACGTCCAGCACGAGCTCCACCCGAAGGCGTACGAACTGGGATGTTTCTGGAGTGCTCATCTTCCGGAGCGTAGGCGGCGCACGCCCGGCCTTCCGTGCGACCCGCAGCGGTCACTACCATCGGCCGATACCGGGCCAAGTGGCCGCCAGGACAAGGGGGATCTCTTTCGTGACCACCGCACGCCGCCCACTGCTGACCGCCACTGCTGCTGGCGCGTTGCTGTGTGCCCTGTGGTTCGTGCCCTCTGCGCAGGCGACGGAGGACGGCCACGGCTCCCCGGGCGCACCGTCGCGCGTGACCACCTCGTCGGCCCCGTCAACCCCGGGCGGCGAGGCGCGGCTCGCTGACTCCGGCGGCATGGACACCACCCCGTACGTGGTGGGTGGCCTCGGGTTCCTCGGCCTCGGCGCGGCGATGGTGACCGTCTCGCTGCGCCGCTCCCGTACGCTCTGAGTCGCCTGCTGAGCCACCCTCAGGCCCCTGGCGGGACCCCTGGCGGGACCCCTGACGTAGAAAACTGAGCGCGCGGTGGTGCGCGGCGTAACGTTACGCCGCGCACCACCGCGCGCTCA
>NZ_JBEHZD010001328.1:0-4143 GCF_040240285.1 Streptomyces sp. HSW2009
CCGTCGCCGTTGCCGCCGTTGCCGCCGCCGCGCACCTGCTCGCCGCAACCGGACTTCGGGTAGCCGGCGATCGCGCACAGCAGCGCCGTGCTGTCGTACCGCAGCGGCTTCGCCACCTGCGCCAACGCGTCGGCGGCGGTGCCGTCGCCGGCGATGCGGGCACAGGCGGTGCGGGGCCGTGGCGGGCGCTCGCCGCCCGGGGCGTCCGGGGCGGGGCCGAAGTCGAGCACCACCGCGACCCGCTTGCCGTCGCCCCCGGCCGGCTCGCCAGCGCAGATCGTGGCGAAGTCGGCGGCGCCCCGGGGCCGTACCGCGTCCCTCGCGTCGCGGCTGACGGCGAAGCGGAAGCCGACGGTGTCCCCGTCGCCGGGCCTGGCGGTGGCCGGGCCCTCCGTCGCGTACGTCCATGCGGCGCCGTCCCGCTGCCAGAACGACCAGTAGCGGTAGCCGTCGGCGGCGGCCGGGGCGGCGGCCCACAGGCCGAGCAGGGCGGGGGCGAGCACGGCGGTCAGCAGCAGGCCGAGGAGTCGGCCGAGCGGCCGGCCGTGCAGCCGGCCGCGCGGGGTGCGTACGCGTGGGGTCTGTGCGCGCGGGGCCTGGAGGCGCGGGGCCCGTACGGGCCGGGCCTGTGCGTACGGCCTCCGTACGCGCCCGGGCCGCTGGTGCTCCGGCCGGTGGGCGGGCGGCGTCGGCACGGGGGCTGCCACGGGCGCCGTCACCGGTGGGTGCGCCGCCGACGGAGCCGGTACGGGCGCCGCCACCGTCGCGGGCCCCGGCCCCGGTCGGGGTGCGCGACGGACTAGCCGCGGCCTGGCGCGTACCGCCCGGCGGGCGTCCGCGCTCCCGTCGGCCGCCCGCCCACGCTCGGTGGGCATCAGAGCTGCTGCTTCTTACGGCCGCTCAGCAGGAAGCCGATGCCGACGCCGGCGACCAGACCGACGCCCACGATCCACCAGACGCCCATGCCACCGCCGTCGTCGTCCTTCTCGTCCTTGTCGTCCTTCTTGTCCTTGGCGTCATCGGCCGCGGAGGTGTCCGCGCGGACGTCGCTCGGGGTGGGGCCGGTGGCGCCCAGTTGGTCGACCAGGTTGGCGCCGGCGAAGTCGCGCGGGTCGGCGCCGGCCGCGTGGGCGGCGAGCACCAGCTTGGCCAGCGCGCCCGGGTCGTCCTTGGCCCAGGCCAGCGCGCCGTTGCCGGAGCCCTGGAGCCAGCGGAGCGCGCCGGTGGCCGCCGCGTGGTGGTCGCCGGCCGCCAGTGCGATCACCGCGTCGGCGGTGCTGCCGAAGTCGGGCTGCGGCTTCGCGCCGGGCAGGGCGGACGTCAGGTGCTGGCCGTGCGCGGCGAGCGTGGTCGCCAGGTACGCGGCGGCGGCCTCGGCCGCGCCGTCGGGCTCCTCGTTCGGGCCGTCGTCGCCGCGCTGCTGGTCCTTCGCCGACTTGGCGCCGTCGCCGCAGGCCAGCACCTTGGGCGCGGCGTTGTCCGCGGCCTTGACCGGCTCCACGAGGAAGCCTTCGCCGCGGGCGGCCAGCGCACCGTCGGCGGTGGCCAGCGCGTTCGGCGCGAGCTTGCCCGCCTTGTCCGGCTGGTAGCCGAACGCGCCCCGCTCGGCCTGCTTGGCGTCACAGGTGAGCTGGAAGCGCAGCAGCGCGTCGTACGGGTTCTTGCCGTCCTTGGACCTGACCTCGCCGGGCTCCTTGTCGGCGGCGGTGAACGCGCCGATGACCACGGCCGTGGAGTTGGGGTCGGTGGGCGAACCGGGGTTCATGCCCCAGCCGCCGTCCGCGTTCTGGTGCTTGGTCAGCCACTCCAGGCCCTTGGCGACCACGGGCCCGCGCCCGCCGACGGTGACCAGCGCCTGCACGGCCGCCCCGGTCGCATCGCTGAACTCGCCCTTCTCCGGGTCGCACGGGCTCTTCACGTCCGCCCGGTAGGTGGCGAAGCCACCGTCGGCGCACTGCTGCCCGGCCAGCCAGTCGATGGCCTCGGGGGCCGGGGTGACGCCGGCCGCGTGCTGTGCGAGGAAGGCGAGCGAGGTCCGCCACACCCCGTCGAACTTGGCGTCCTTCGCCCCGTACGGCCCCGTGCGCTTGCCGGCGGCGGGGGCCGGCGCGGACCCCGACTGCTGCGGGGCCGGCGACTCGTCGGCGCGCGCGGCCGGCGCTACCGCCGCGCCCAGGAGGGCGGCGCAGGCCAGCGCCGTGGTGCCGCGGCGCACGGGGAGGGCGAAGGAGGGGGCCATGGTCGGTGCCTCTCGGTGGATAGCGCCGCGGTGCCGGTCACCGTGGCGTCGGTCGCCGCGGTACGCAGCCGCGCACGCCGCCCACCGCGCACGCGGCAGCACCGGGCTCAGCTCCGTAAACCACGACGGGGGCCGGCGACCGGACCGCGCCCGCACGGGGCGCGACCGGCTCCGGGAGCCTTGTCGCCTCGGGAACGGGTGGTCCGGCTCGCGCGGCGGCGCCGGGGCGCGCCGTGCTCACGGTTGCGGGTCAGCGCCGGCCTCGCACCGGCTTTCCCCGCCCCGGGGCAGGATGCAGTTGTCCGCGACAGCTTATCCGCCGCCCGCGCGCCCCCCGCGGCCCGTTCCCCGGCCGTTTCCCGCCCGTGACCAGGGGAGGCGGGGGCACGCGGCGGCCACGGGGGTGGTGATGGCCGTGGCCTGCCGGTCGCCTGGTCGCTGATCGTGGTCGCCTGGTCGCCTGGCCGGTGTTCGCTGGTCGTGGTCGCCGGGCGTACCAGCGCGTCGGCCCCCACCGTCCGGGGACGGTGAAGGCCGACGGCTCAGCGCTCCGGCCGGGCCGGGCGTCGGATCAGCACCAGTGCGGGGCCTTGCCGATGTTCTCGATGTAACGCGCGGCGCCCCAGGCCCACTTGCCGGTGTCCAGCAGGTACCAGCGCGGGTTGCCGTCGATGTTCTGGCCGTTCACCTTGCACACGATGTTGACGATCGTGCCGTACGGCAGCGCGCCCACGACCTTGTGCTTCTGGCTCGGGCCGGTCCGGACCAGCAGGCCCGTCTTCGCGATGACCCGGCCCTTGTAGTGCGCCCGGTCCTTGGCGACGCTCTGCGAGGACTCCGGGGAGGTGGGGGTGGAGGTCGCCAGGGCCGGGGTGGCGGCGGGGGCGAGCGCGAGCGCGCCCGTCGCCGCGGTGAGGGCGAGTTTGCTGACGGTGGACTGCAAGAACATCTGTGTCTCCAGAGATGTGGGGAGCGCCACCCCACGGTGGGGAGCGCCGAATCCATCGGGGACGCGTGCGGATGAGCGGGGGCTGAGGCGCGGCCGGACGGCGCCGGCGGTCACTCGCCGGCACCCCGGTGGGCACCCCCGCAGCAGTAAGGGACAGATCAGATGAAAATCGTCCTAACCGCCATCAAGCACGCTAAAGACGTCACGGAGACTTTGCAAGTCATCACGATGCGTAAAAATCCGCAGGTCGACGCCCCGGCCCCGACCCCTGCCCGAGGGGCTTGCGCCGGATGGGGGTGGTCGTTGAGGCAGGCCGAAGCGGCGGATGGGTGGGGTGGTGGCGCGGGGTGTGGGGGCGTGCGGGGCGGGGCGAGGTGACGGCTCCGGGGGTGTGGAGCGGGATGCGGGATGACGTACGGGAGGGGGTGCGGGGCGGCGTCGTGGCCGTGCCGGTCCGTGCGCGTGGACGCGCACGAGGTCGCGTACGGCGGGGCGGAGCCGCTTCGGGCGCGACGGCGTGGCGGCGTGGCGGCGTGACGGCGCGGCAGTCAGGGGGTGCGTGGCGGGTGCGACGGTGTGGCCGGTCGCCTTGTGGGGGGCGGGAGTTGGGGCGGCGGGCGGCGGGCCTATCGTGCGCGGGGACGGTCCACGTGCCCCCGGGGCACCTGCGGAAGGTGAGGTCGCATGGCAGAGCGTTGGCACATCGAGGTCGATCAGGGTGCGTGCATCGGGTCGGGGCTGTGTGCGGGCAGCGTGCCGGACGCGTTCCGGATGGGGGCGGGGCGGCGGGCCGAACCCGTCGCGGCCGAGATCGCCGCCGCCGACGGCGTGCTGGAGGCCGCCGAGAGCTGCCCCGTGGAGGCCATCGCGCTGCGCCTCGCACCCGGCGGCGAAGCCGTCTTCCCGCCCGCGGACTGACCGCGTGGGCCGGCCCCGGGCGCGCCCCCCCCAGTCG
>NZ_JBEHZD010001329.1:0-23476 GCF_040240285.1 Streptomyces sp. HSW2009
CCCCCCCCCCCCCCCCCCCCCGGGCGGCCCCCCCGCCCCCCCCGGCCCCGGGGGGGGGGGGGGGGCCGATGTGCGTGGTGTTACGGGGCGGTCCGGGGCGCCAGGAAGGCGCGGGCGCCTCGGAGGGTGTGGCCACCCGGGTGGCCGGGCGGGTCGCCGGGGGCGGGGGCGTACGTCGAACGTGCGCCGCCAGACTGTGCGCCGCCGGCCACGACAGGTGCCCAGGTCAGGTGCCCAGGTCAGGGCCCCACCCGTCAGGTGAGCAGTTGGCCGCCGTCCACCGGCAGACTCGTACCCGTGATGTGCGCGGCGGCGTCGCTGGCCAGGAAGACGACCGCGGCGGCGACGTCCTCCATGGCGGCCATCTTGCGCAGCGGGATGCGGCTCTCCCACGCCTGGCGCTGGGGCGAGCCCTCCGGCATGCCGACCGCCAGCATCTCGGTGAGCACCGGACCGGGTGCCACCGCGTTGACCCGGATGCCGTGCTCGGCCAGTTCGATGGCGGCCCAGCGGGTGAGTGCGTCCACCGCCGCCTTGCTGCTCTCGTAGCCACCCATGCCCGGGGTGGGTTGCCGGCCGCCGATCGACGACAGGTTGACGACCGTGCCGGCGGTGCCCGCCGCCACCATGCGCTGCGCGACGTGCTGGGTCATCAGGAAGGTGCCCACCACATTGGTCCGCAAGATGGTGTCCAGGTCGCTGCCGGCCAGCTCCAGCAGGCTGCCGTGGATGGTGAGCAGCCCCGCGTTGTTCACCAGCACCTCGATGGTGCCGAACTCCTTGTTTATGGCGTCGAGTTCGCTGATGATCGAGGTCGCGTCGGTGATGTCGAGTACCCGGCTGTGTACGCCGAGTTCGGCCGCCGTGGCGGCGACGCGCTCCGCGTCCCGGTCGGCGATCACCACGGTGTCACCCGCCGCGGCGAAGGCGGCGGCCACGGCGCGACCGATTCCGCCGGCCCCACCGGTGACAAGCACGGTACGTGTGCGCTTCATCATCACTCCCCTCGCGCCACAACCCCTGTTGCGGCGTCGGCCGTATAGTATACAAGTGTAGACGAAAAAGCCGAGGCTTCCGGGAGGAGCTTTGAGCACTACGCAGTCCGTGCCACGCCGCCAGTTGGGGCCCGGTGGCCCCGATGTTCCGGTGCTGGCGCTGGGGTCCTGGAACACCTGGGACCGGATGGAATTCGATGACGCGGTGGCCCTGATCGCCCGGGCCGCGGAGCTCGATTGCGCCTTCTTCGACGTCGCGTACTACAACATGGGTCCGCACGCGGAGAACGCCCGCACCGACCTGATCTTCGGCCGCGCCGTACGGGAGGCCGGTCTCGCCCGGGCCGACTGGCAGTTCTGCGGCAAGCTCTGGCTCTGGGACTACCCCACCACCGGGTTCACCGAGCAGATGGAGACCTCGCTGGAGCGGGTGGGTGTGGAGCGGGCCGACACGGTGGTGGTCGGCGACTACTTCGGCGAGCTCGACGTGGCGCGGGTGGTCACCGACGTCGCCGAGCAGATCGAGGCCGGCCGCTTCGACACCTGGGGCGTCAACAACTGGCAGTACCGCGACCTGCGTGCGGCGATCGACATCGCACGGGAACGCGGCCTGGTGCCACCCACCTTCGCGCAGCTCAAGTACGGGCTGGTGCGCAGGTCGATGGCCGAGGGTGACTACTACGCGCCGCTCTTCGACTCCGGAGAGCTCGCCCTTCAGGCGTCCGACGTCTTCGAGGGCGGCATGCTGGTGGGCAACCTGAAGCCGGCCCGCAAGATCGGCGCCGACGTCGGCGGCATCCGCGAGCGCATCGCCGCCTCGTTCGGCGAGGTGCAGCGGCTGGCCGAGTCCCTGGGTGCCTCGCCCGCCCAGTTGGGCATCGCCTTCTGTCTGGCCAACCCCGGCACAGCCAACGTCCTCGTCGGGGTCTCCCGACAGGCTCAGCTCGAAGACAACGTCGGCGCGATCGCGCTGCTCGACCGGGTGGGTGCTGAGGCGCTGCGCGAGGCGGTGGCGGGCCTGTGGCTCGACCGCGACGTCGCGGCGGACGGCACCTGGTGAAGCGGGCCGCCCCCGGGCGCATCCGCACCGGCTCAACCCCCGTAGCACAACACTTCAGGAGGACACCATGACCGCACCCAGCACGCCCGTCTCGCCCGGCTCTCCCGACCGCATCGTCGAGATCGCGATCGGTTACATGGGGGCGAAGCAGCTCTTCGCCGCCGCCCGTACCGGCATCTTCCGTGCGCTGGTCGACGGCGAGCGCGACGTGGCCGAACTGGCCGCCGCGACCGGGGTCAGCGAGCGGATGGCGCGGATACTCGCCGACGCCATGAACGGCCTGGGGCTGCTTGAGCGCCGTGAGGGCCGCTACCGGCTGACGCCGGACGCCGCCGCCCACCTGACCGGTGAGGGCGAGCTCGACCTGCACCCCTTCCTGTCCTTCCTGAACGAGATCAGCTACGGCCACTGGCTCCAGTTCGACACCACCGTCGACACCACCAAGCCCGGTGACCTGGCCATGGACGAGGAGCGGTGGAAGTCGTTCATGGCCGGCGTCATGCGCTACAACGCGCTGCACGCCGCCATGCTCGCCCGCACCTTCGACTTCGGCCCCTACCGCTCCCTGCTCGACCTCGGCGGTCTCTCGCCGGCCTTCGCCATCGGCGCGCTCCAGGCCAACCCGGAGCTCTCGGCCCGCTTCGTCTTCGACCCGGCCTCCACCGAGGCCATCGCCGAGGCGCTGGCCGCGGCCGGCCTCACTGAGCGGGGCCAGATCGACCCGGCGCCCACCGACTCGGCCAACCCCGGCGGCGACCACGACCTGGTCATGGTCAACCACGTGATCCACCGCTTCACGGCCGAGCAGAACCGCGTCATCCTGGCCAATGCCCGGGCCGCCGCCCGCGCGGGCGCCACCCTGCTGCTGCTGGACTTCCTGCTCGACGACGACGAGCGGCAGCGCCCGATCGACGCCCTGCACGCCGGGGAATACCTGGTCATCGACGGTACGGTGGTCTACCCCGAGTCCGAGGTGACCGAGTGGCTGACGGCCGCCGGATGGCGTCAGCGCGAGGTACTTGCGCTGCCCGGCAGCCCGCGCGTTATCGTCGCGGAAGCGGTCTGACGCCGACCCGTAACACCCGGCTGAACAACGGCCCCGCCCCTGCCAATTTGGCTGTGGCGGGGCCATTGCCTTTTTTGCCGACGTCCGTAGACTAACGGCCACGACACGTGAGATGGCGGGCAAGGGAACATCTGATCCACCCCCCGTCTTTGGGCTGAGCGTTGCGATGGCGAAGAGGACAGCGGTTTTCCTCTCCCGGCTCGATCTGGCATCAGCGCCCCTCTTACTTGAGAGAAGATTCCATGCAGAGGATCTGGAGAGCCACACTTGTCGCGGTCATCGCCCTCGCGCTGGCCGCCTGTACGAACGCCGGAGCGGACTCCGGCAGCGGACCCGTCGAGAAGATCAAGATCGGCACCCTTCTCGACGTCACCTCCTGGGACCCGGCCCTGGCCGACATCGGCTTCGACGGTCCCTACCTGTCAGCCGTCTACGACCCCCTGGTGGCCCTGGACAAGGACTCCCACCCGGTCCCCGCACTCGCCACGTCCTGGACGTACTCGCGAGACCAGCGGATACTCACCATGCGACTGCGCTCCGGTGTCACCTTCACCGACGGGCAGCCGTTCAACGCGGCAGCCGCGGTGCAAAACCTCCAGCACCTGCAAAGGGGCGTGCGCTCCGGCCAGACGTACGCCAACGTCACCGGCATCCGCGAGGTGGACGCGAACACCATCGCCCTCCACCTCAAGAAGAAGGACGACGCCCTCCTCTACAACATGGGGCTCGGGCGGAGCTGGATGGCCTCACCCGCCGCGATCAAGGCGAAGTCGCTCGCGATGCAACCCGTCGGCTCGGGCCCGTACACCTTCAACACGGGGAAGTCGACACCCGGCTCGGAATACGTCTTCAGCAAGAAGGCCCAGCACTGGGACCGGAAGACCTACCCCTTCGACTCCGTGAACATCTTCCCGATCTCCGACCCGACCGCCAGCTTCAACGCCATGCTCTCGGGTCAACTCAACGTCGCCTACGCCAATGCGGCCGACATCCCGCACGCCAAGCGCAACAGTTGGAACATCTCAGCCAAGGTCGCCACCTGGGTCGGCATCCAATTCACCGACCGCACCGGCAAACAGCTCAAGCCACTGGGTGACCTGCGCGTCCGCCAGGCGATCAACCACGCCTTCGACGGCGCAGCCATCCTCAAGTCGGTGGGCCAGGGCGCCGGGGTCGCCACCAACCAGGTCTTCCCCGCCGGAGACCCCGCCTACGACCCCACGCTCAACGACCGGTACGCCTTCGACATGGACAAGGCCAAGCAACTGATGGCCGACGCCGGCTACGCCGACGGCTTCAAGGTGACCATGCCGATGTCGTCGATCTTCCAAGCCTGGCAGCCGGCCGTCCAGCAGATTCTCGGCCAGCTCGGCATCAAGGTGACCTGGAAGAACCTGTCGCCGGCCGACTACCAGAAGAACGCGTCGACCTACCCCATGTTCGTCGCAGTGGTGGCACTCGACTCCAACTCGGCGGCGTCGGTCGACGGCCGGATCGCCTCCCAGCAGTGGTTCAACCCGAACCCCTCCACCGAAGCGTTCCCGAAGCTCCACCAGCTCCTCGGGGACATCGACACCACCACGGGCAAGGAACAACTCGCCCACATCCGCGAGCTCAACGCCGCGGTCACCGACCAGGCTTGGCAGAACGTCTGGTACCAGGCGGACAACACCTACTTCAGCAAGAAGGGCGTCACGGTGACCCCCATCACCGGGATGATGTTCCCGACCCTGCGGTTCATCCAGCGCGGCTAGTTCCCGTAACGGCGGTGGTCACCCGGTGCGCGGATGACCACCGCCCCCAGAGGGGTCCTTACATGATCAGATTCACCATTCGGCGTCTGCTGTCAGGAGTCGTACTCCTGGTGGTCGTCACGTCCGCCTCGTTCTTCCTGGCCCACCTGGCCATCGGCGATCCCACCGCCGCCCTGCTCGGCGACAGCGCCACTCCGGCCCAACGGGCGGCGATGCGCGAGCAACTCGGCCTGGACCGCCCGCTCATGACACAGTTCTGGGACTGGGCAAGCCACGCCGTACGAGGCGACTTCGGCACCTCGTGGCGTAACTTCCAGCCCGTCTCCGACCAGATCAGCCTACGCGTTCCCGTCACCCTTTCGATCGTGATAGCCGCCACGCTGCTCGCGGCGGTCATCGGCCTCGTCGTGGGTGTCGCCACCGGGCTGCGCCCGACCGGCGTCCTCTCCCGCGTCCTGGGGCTTGCCTCGGTCGTGCTGTTCGCCCTCCCCGGCTTCTGGGTGAGCCTGATGCTGGTGATGGCCTTCGCGATCAAACTCCAGTGGTTCCCGGCCGTCGGCTACGTACCGTTCTCCCACTCCGGCAGCGGCTGGCTGCGCTCCATCACCCTGCCATCGGTCGCCCTCGCGCTCGGCGCCATCGTGATGATCGCCGAACAGCTCCGCAACGGCTTCCTAGAGGTCAACAACCAGGACTTCGTCCGTACGCTGCGGGCCCGCGGGCTCTCCGCGCGCCGGGTGACGGTGCACGTGCTGCGCAACGCGTCGCCGGCCGCGCTCACCGTGCTCGCGGTGATGTTCGTCGGGTTGCTCGGCGGTGCGGTCGTCGTCGAAATCATCTTCAACCTGCCGGGCATCGGCAGCCTGACCCAGTCGGCCTCCCAGATCGGCGACATCCCGGTCCTGCTCGGACTCACCGTCGTCACCGTGGTGTTCGTCGTCGTCGTCAACTTCCTGCTCGACCTCGTGCTCGGGTGGGTCAACCCGAAGGTGCGCGAGAAATGACCGTTGCCGCATCACCCGAAGCGACCGCGCCCGTCCCCACCAAGCACGGTCTGTGGACCCGCTACCTGCGCCGACCCGTCGGCGTCGCCGCCCTCGCGGTCTTCCTCCTGGTGGTTCTCGCCGGGTTGTTCGCCCCCCTGCTCGCCCCGCACGACCCCAACTTCGTCGACTTCGCCCTCACCCAGGCATCGCCCGACTCAAGCC
The DNA here is from genome assembly GCF_040240285.1 of Streptomyces sp. HSW2009. NCBI lineage: Bacteria > Bacillati > Actinomycetota > Actinomycetes > Kitasatosporales > Streptomycetaceae > Streptomyces > Streptomyces sp. HSW2009. The sequence goes on from NZ_JBEHZD010001329.1 coordinate 6,084, forward strand.
ACTGGATGGGCGGTGACTCGGCCGGCCGGGACATCCTCAGCCGACTGTTGTTCGGTGCGCGAACCACCCTGTACGGGGCGGCCGTCGCCTGTCTGACGGGCATCGCGCTCGGTGTGCCCTCCGGGGTGGCCGCCGGCTACTTCGGCGGGCTCACCGACCGGGTCTTCTCCTGGATCAGCGACGGCGTGCAGTCCGTACCCGGCATGATCGTGCTGCTCATCGTGGCCGCCGGCACCGGCGCCGACTTCACCATCCTGATGGTGACCGTGGGCGCGTTCATGGCACCCGGCTACTACCGCATCTCGCGCTCCAAGGCGCTCGCCGTGCGCCAGGAGCCCTACATCGACGCCGCCCGCGTCGCCGGACTCACCCACCTCAAGATCCTGCACACCCACGTACTGCGCGCCGTACACGCCCCCGTGATCATCCAGTCGGCGCTCACCGCCGGCATCGCGATGGGCATGCAGACCGGCCTCCAGTTCCTCGGCATCGGCACCGCGTCCGACGCCAACTGGGGCCAGATGATGAACGACGGGTTCCGCACCATGCTGAACCACCCGCTCATCCTGCTGTGGCCATCCGCCGCGCTCGGCATCACCATCGCCGCCCTCGCCTTCATGGGCTCCACCCTCGCCGACCTGGTGAGCGTACGGTCCGAACCCGCACCCCGGAGCCGGCGCGGCGCCGAGCCGGTCAGCGAGGCGGCGACCAGCAAGAGCGGCGACATGGTGCACCCGCTTGAAGCCAGTGCGCTGCGCATCGACAACCTGCGCGTCAGCTACCGCACCGCACACGGCGACAAGCAGGTCGTCCGCGGCGTCTGCCTGGACGTCGCCCCCGGCGAGGTGCTCGGCATCGTCGGCGAATCGGGCTCGGGCAAGTCCCAGACCGTCTTCTCCGCGCTCGACCTGCTGCCCGCCGACGGCCGCGCCGTCGCCGACGGCATCTGGCTCGGCGGCCAGAGCATCGGCGACCTGCCGCGGGCCAGCCGGCACGCCCTGCTCGGCACCCAGATCGGTTACGTGCCGCAGGAGCCCATGAGCAACCTTGACCCCTGCTACACGGTCGGGCACCAACTCGTGGAGCCGCTGCGGGCGGTGCACAAGCTCTCCAAGACCGAGGCGAAGGAGCGGGCCCGCAAGATGCTGCTGCGGGTCGGCATCACCGACCCCGACCGCGTCATGGCATCCCACCCGCACCAGATCTCCGGCGGCATGGCGCAGCGCGTCCTGATCGCCGGCGCGGTCGCCGGCAACCCCAGCCTGCTGGTGGCCGACGAACCGACCACCGCCCTGGACGTCACCGTTCAGGCCGAGGTGCTGGAGTTGCTGCGTGAGCTCCAGCAGGAGTTCCAGATGGCGCTGGTCATCGTCACCCACAACTTCGGTGTGGTCGCCGACATCTGCGACCGGGTCGCGGTCATGAAGGACGGCCGGGTCATCGAGACCGGCACCGTCGACCAGATCTTCGCCAACCCCAGCGACCCCTACACCGCTGAGCTCATCCACGCCTCGCAGGACGACACCGAGAGCCGCGCCGACCTGGACGCGGCCTGGAGCACGGCCGGACGGACGGTGCACTCATGAACACGGAACCGCGCGAAGCCACCCCGCTGCTCCAGGTGGACGACCTCGTCGTCGACTACCGCAGGGGCCGCACCACCTTCCGCGCCCTCAAGGGTGTGTCGATGACCATCGCACCCGGCGAGTGCGTGGGCCTGGTCGGCGAGAGCGGATCGGGCAAGTCGACGCTGGGCAAGGCCATCCTGGGCCTGGCCGAGGTGGCGTCGGGCCGCATCACCTTCGACGGCGCCGACATCACCCACGCCAAGGGCGCCGCCCGGCGCAGGCTGGCCGCCGACCTCCAGGTCGTCTTCCAGGACCCGTACGGCTCGCTCGACCCGACACTGACCGTCGGTCAGATCCTCGCCGAGCCGCTGACCGCATCGGGCACCAGCAAGGCGGACGCGCGCAAGGCGGTCGCCGAGATGCTGGAGCAGGTGAAGCTGCCAGCCGACACCGTGACCCGCTACCCCAGCGAGTTCTCCGGCGGCCAGCGGCAGCGGATCGCGATCGCCCGCGCACTGGTGCGCCGACCGCGGCTGATCGTCTGCGACGAACCGGTCAGCGCGCTCGACTTGACCACCCAGTCGACGGTCATCGACCTGTTCATCGACATCCAGCGCGAGACCGGCGTCTCCTACCTGTTCGTCTCCCACGACCTCGGCGTGGTCCGGCGCATCTGTCACCGGGTTTCGGTGATGTACCAGGGAGAATGCGTGGAGACCGGACCGAACGAGACGATCACGCGCAACCCCGAGCACTCCTACACCCGTCGGCTGCTCCTGGCCTCCCCGGTCGCCGACCCGGCACGGCAGGCCGAGCGACGGCGGAGCTGGCTCGGACTTCGTGCGACGGCGGGGTCGCCAGTACCGTAGGGACAACTATGCCGAAGATTATCGACCACGATCAGCGACGGCGAGAGATCGTCGCCGTCGCCAAGAAGCTCATCATCCAGGGCGGTTTCGAGGCCGCGACCATGAGGAGCATCGTCGCTGAGGCGGGTTTCGCCAATGGTGCGCTCAAGCGTTACTTCCCCAGCAAAGACAGCATCGTGGCCGCCACCTTCCAGAGCGTGCTCGCGGAGATGAACGAGCGAATCCTCGAAGCGGACCCCTCGCTCGACCCGCAGGAGGCGCTGCGGCGTGACATCGAAGTGACGCTGCCGCTGGACAAGTACCGCATCGACTCCGCCCGCGTGCTGCTCGCACTGTGGGAGCACTCGATGGCCAACGAGGAACTCGCGGCGGTCTACCGCGAGCACCTCAGGGAGTGGCGCCGGCGGCTGGCGGTACGGATCGCGGCGGCGCGCGGCAGGGACGAACCCTGCGACGCGCCGACCGTGCTCGAACTCGCGGGGGAGGTCATCGGCATGTCGATCGGGGCCAACGTCACCTCCCTGATGTTCCCCGACGGCGCGCTGATCCCCGAGCACCGCGCGTACGTCGACCGGCTGATGCGCAACATCATCGACTGATCCGGTTCCCGCGGTGTCTGCGCGGGGCCGTGACGAAGGCCAAGAAAAGGATCTTGTATGGACGTACGAGGCCGGCTCTTCATAGGCGGCGAGTGGACCGCCGCCACCGACGGGGCGGAGTTCACCACCCACGACCCCGCCACCGGAACGGTCCTGGCGACCTGCGCCGAGGCCGGGCAGGCGGACGTGGACGCCGCCGTGGACGCGGCCCGCGCCGCCCTGGCCGACCCGGCGTGGGCCGCCCTGCCCGCGGCCGAACGCGCCAGGCTGCTGTGGCGGGTCGCCGAACTCATCGAACGCGACGCCGACCACCTCGCCGAACTGGAGACCCGCGACCAGGGACAGCCCCTGGGGGTGGCGCGCGGCGTCAGCGTCGCCGGGGCCGCGGAACACTTCCGCTACTACGCGGGCTGGGTCACCAAGATCGAGGGGACCGTCAGCCCGGTCTCCTTCCCGAACACCCTGCACTTCACCCGCCGCGAACCGGTCGGGGTGTGCGCGCTCATCACACCCTGGAACTTCCCCCTGATGATCGCGGCGTGGAAGCTGGCCCCGGCGCTGGCCTGCGGTAACACCGTGATCCTCAAGCCAGCCGAACAGACCCCGCTGACCAGCGAGCACCTGGTGCGGCTGTGCGCGGAGGCGGGCTTCCCACCCGGGGTGGTCAACCTGATCACCGGCGGCCCCACCGCGGGCAAGGCCCTGGTGGCCCACCCCCGGGTGGACAAGGTCTCCTTCACCGGCTCCACCGAGGTGGGCCAGGAGATCGTCCGGGCCTCCGCGGACGACCTCAAGCGCGTCACCCTGGAACTCGGCGGCAAGGCACCCAGCATCATCGCCAGGGACGCCGACATCGATGCCGCCGTACGGGGCAACGTCCAGGGTGCGCTGCTCAACAGCGGCCAGGTGTGCGCCGCCTACGCCCGCTTCTACGTGGACCGCAGCCGCGCGGAGGAGTTCACCGAGAAGCTCGCCGCCGCCGTCTCGGCGCTGCGCCTCGGCCCTGGCCTTGCCGCCGACACCCAACTGGGTCCGCTGGTCACCGGCGAACACCTGGCTCGGGTGGACGCCCTGGTCAAGGAGGGGGTGGGGGAGGGCGCCGAACTGGTCACCGGCGGGCTGCGCGCCGACGGCGACCTGGCGGCCGGCAACTTCTACCGGCCCACCGTCTTCGCCGGCGTGCGCGATGACATGACCATCGCCCGTCAGGAGGTCTTCGGCCCCGTGCTGCCCGTCCTCACCTACGAGGACGAGGACGAACTCGCGGCCCGCGCCAACGACACCCGCTACGGCCTGGCGGCTGCGGTGTGGACCTCCGACCTGGCCACCGCACACCGGCTGGCGGGCGACGTCCGGGCCGGCGCGGTGTTCGTCAACATGCCGCCGATACCCGACCCGGCCGCGCCCTGGGGTGGCTTCGGGGCCAGCGGCTGGGGGCGGGAGATGGGCTCCGCCGCGCTGGATGTGTTCACCGAGACCAAGGGCGTATGGATGCACCACGGGTGATCCGTCCGACCGTACAAGAGGAGAGACAGATGAGTCAGGACCCAGCCGACCACGAGGGCGTGCACGCGGCCGTACAGGCATACGTGTCGGCGGTCAGCGTCGCCGACCCGAAGGCGGTACGGGCGGCCTTCCGCCCCGACGCGCACATGTGGGGCTACCTGGGCGAGGAGTTCGTCTCGGCGCCGATCGAGGCGTTCTGCGAGGTGGTCGCCGCCGACACGGACAGCGCGCAGTGGAGCCGGGACTACACGTACGCCATCCGGTCGGTGGAGATCAGCGGCGAGGTGGCGGTGGCCGTCCTGGACGAGTTCGGCTACCAGGGCCACGACTTCACCAACCACTTCTCCCTGGTCCGCCAGGACGGTGAGTGGCGGATAGCCGGCAAGACCTTCTTCCGCCGCGATGCGGCGGCCGGCGCCGAGCCGCAGGGCTGAACAGTAGGGCTGTGTTGTGAGGCTGTGCAGTAGATCCGGACAGTAGGTCTCAGCGATAAGGCTGAGTGACAAGAGGGCTGAGCGACAAAGAGGAAAGTCAACAGTGCTCTCCTGTACGGCAGTTGGCCCCCGCGGCGGCGTCCGCAGGGGCCAACTGGTCTGGGTGGGTGTCTCAGGCGAGCGTGACCTCGACCGGCAGGTGCTTGATGCCGTTGACGAAGTTGGAGCGCACCCGGGGGACCTCGCCGGTCAGCCTGATGTCCGCCAGCCGCGGCACCAGCTCCTCGAACAGGATGCGGATCTCCGTACGGGCCAGCAGGTTGCCCAGACACAGGTGCGGGCTGCCCTTGCCGAAGGTCAGGTGGTCGTTGTCGCGGCGTGCCACGTCGAAGCGGTACGGATCGGGGAACACCTCCTCGTCCCGGTTGCCGGAGGCGAACCACATCACCACCTTGTCCCCCTCCTTGATCCGCTTGCCGCCCAGTTCGGTGTCCCGGGTGGCGGTCCGGCGGAAGTGGTAGACGGGCGAGGCCCAGCGCAGGAACTCCTCGACCGCGCCGGGGATTAGCGCGGGGTCATCGCGTAGCCGGGCGAGCTGGTCGGGGTGTTGGAGCAGGGCCAGCATGGCGTGGCTGATGGTGTGCCGGGTGGTCTCGTTGCCGGCGACCACCAGCAGCAGGAAGTAGTTGTCGAAGTCGGTGTCCGAGAGCGGCACCCCGTCCCGCGGCACCTCGTTGACCAGCTTGGACACCAGGTCGCCGGCGTCACCCCCGCGCCGCTGCCGGGCCAGCTCGCGCCCGTAGGCGAAGACTTCGAGCGAGGCGGGGGAGCGGAACGGCAGATCGCGGTAGCGCTCGCTCTCCTCGCTGTCCAGCAGCACATCGGCGTAGTCGGGGTCGGTGTGACCGATGATGCGGTTGCCCCAGTTGATGAGCTGCTGGTTGTCCTCGGGCGGCACGTCGAGCAGCCGGGCCAGCACGTTGATGGGGAAGTCGGCCGAGACCTCCTTGACGAAGTCGAAGCTGCCCTTGGCCAGCGCCGCGTCCAAGGTGGTGGCGGTCAGGCCGCGCAGGAAGTCGGTGTAGCTGTTGATGACGCGGGCGCCGAACTGCCGCTGGAGCAGGCTGCGCAGCGCCCGGTGGCGTACGCCGTCCAGTTCCAGGAGCGAGGCCCGCCGCTTGATCTGGTCCTCGTCCACCTCCTCCAGGTTGACGAACTTGGTGGAGGTGAACGTCTCGGCGTCGCGGTCGACGCGGGCGATGTCGGCGTGCCGGGTGACGGCCCAGAAGCCGGCGTTCGGCGCGGGCTCGGGCTGCCAGTGCACCGGGTCGGCGTGGCGCAGCGTGTGGAACATCCGCCAGGGTGTGACGCCGTCCGTGAAGTGGTCCAGGTCGGCGAGGTCCACCTGGGCCAGCGGCAGCGGCTCACGCACCGCGTCGGCGATGGCCTGCGGGTCGGGTTGGCTCGGGGGCTGGGTCATGGGCGCGCGACTCCTTGCCGTCACAGGTGGTAGGCGTACTCGGTGAACTCCCAGTCGGTGACGTGCCGGTGGAAGCGGGTGACCTCGTCGCGCTTGTACGAGAGGTAGGAGGCGGTGAAGTCCTTGCCGAGGAGTTCGGTCAGCGCGGTGTCCGCCTCCAGGGCGTCCAGCGCCGCGGGCAGGCTGGTCGGCAAGGTGGCCGAGCGCGCACTGTCGTAGCCGTAACCCTCCAGCGGGGCGGGTGGCTCATCGCCCGCCAGGATGCCGAGCAGGGCCGCGGCGAGGGTGCCGGCGATCAGCAGGTACGGGTTGGCGCTCGCGTCGCCGAGGCGCAGTTCGAGCCGGGAGCCGGCGCCGCGCTCGGGCGGGATGCGGACCATGGCGCTGCGGTTGTCCAGGCCCCAGTCGATGAGCCAGGGTGCCAGCGTGTCGGGCCCGAGCCGCTTGTAGGAGTTGACCGTCGGGTTGGCCAGCGCGGACAGTGCCGGGGCGTGGGCCAGCACCCCGGCCACCGCGTGCCGGGCGGTGGCGGACAGGGCGTGGGGCGCCGCCGGGTCGGCGAAGGTGTTGTCGCCCGCCGCATCGAGGCACGACAGGTGGAGGTGGAAACCGGAACCGCCGGCGTCGTTGAACGGCTTGGCCATGAAGGTCGCCAGCCGGCCTTCCTTGCGGGCCAGCTCCTTGATCGCCGACTTGAAGCGGAAGGCGCGGTCGGCGGCCTCGGCGGCGTCGCCGTGGGTCAGGTTGATCTCGAACTGGGCGCCGTCGTACTCGTGGTTGCCGCTGCTGACGCCGATGTCGAAGTCGCGCAGCAGGCGCAGGGTGCGCAGCAGGTGGTTGTCCGGGTCGGCGCGCAACCCTGCCGTGTAGACGACCCCGTCGGCCTCGCTGTAGCGCCGCCAACCCTGCTCGGATTCGGGCGCCGCGTCACACAGGAAGTACTCCAACTCGGGCCCCACCACGGGGCGCAAACCGTGTTCGGCCCACCTGTCGAGGACGGCGCGCAGCAGGTCGCGGGGTGACTCGGGGGCCGGCAGGCCGGTGGCCGGGTCGGTGACGTTGCCCAGCACGGTGGCCACCCCGGGCTCCCAGGGCAGTGCGGCCAGGGTGTCGAGGTCGGGGGTGACGCAGATGTCGGGCAACCCGGCGTCGAGCCCACCGGCGACGGAGACCGTGTCGCCCTGTGGGCTGGTGTGGTAGACGGCGCGGCAGAAGGCCAGGCCGTGCGTCATGGCCGAGGGGAGGTGGTCCAGGAGGACGTCCCGGGCCCGTTCGGTGCCGATGAGGTCGGGATAGGTCACCCGGACCACGTCGATGCCTTCGGCGGCCAGTTGTTCCATGCGCCGGCGGACGGCTGGGGTGTCGGATGCGCTCACCGGTTGCTCCTCAGGGGAAGGGGGCGCCTCCCCGGGCCGTGCGGCGCTGGGGGAGAGGGGAGTAAGGGGGGCGGACCTGCGCCGCGGTGGGGCGGCTGCGCACTGCGGTGCGTCGGGAGCCGCCGTTGTTTGACGTCAAACGGTAGGCAGGCCACCGCGCCCCGGCAAGGGGTTGGTCGAAGAAATTTATCCATCCGGATAGGTATTGACCGCGAGGGTGTCGCTTTCTATCTTGTTTGAAGCCAAACGAGTTGCGGTGGTGCCCGCCGTCCCGCGGGCTGACCGGGGCCCGGCCCCTGCGCCGGGCCCCTCATTCCCCTCTTCTCCCCGCCACTGCCCCGCTGCTCCACCGCGCCACAGCCACCCCGCTGCCCCGCCCCACCACCGCACCGCAGCTCCCCCCGCCCCACCACCCCCGAACCCCACGGCACCCGTATCAGGAGGACCGGTCATGAAGGTCGTCGTCGACATGAACACGTGCCAGGACCACGGCCAGTGCGTCTTCGCCGCCCCCGAGGTCTTCAGCTTCGACGACACCGGCCGCCTGGCCTACGTCTCCGACCCCGACGACGCACTGGCCGACGCGGTCGAGGAGGCGGCCGACGTCTGCCCGCTCCAGGCCATCCGGATCGAGGACTGAGCGATGAGCGCCCCCGTCGTCATCGCCGGCGCCGCACTGGCCGGTCTGCGCACCGCAGAACAACTGCGCGCCGCAGGCTGGCTCGGGCCGATCACCCTGGTCGGCGCCGAGCCCCAGCCACCGTACAACCGGCCGCCGCTGTCCAAGGACTTCCTCGCCGGCACGGCCTCGGCCGCCTCCCTCACCTTCCGGCCGCGCGCCAGCGTGGCCGATGCGACCTGGCAACTCGGCACCCGGGTGGTACGCGCCGAACTCGACCGCCGCCTGGTGCACCTGGACGACGGCCGGACGCTGCCCTACCGCGCCCTGGTGGCCGCGACCGGCGTCCGCCCGCGCCGACTGACCTGCCCCGGGCCGCTGCCCGGACGACATGTCGTACGCAACCTGACCGACGCCGAACGGTTGCGCACCGCGCTGCTCGCACCGGGCGCGCGGGTGGTCGTGGTGGGCGCCGGGTTCATCGGCTGTGAGGTCGCCGCCACCGCCGTGGCGCTCGGCGCGGCCAGCGTCACGGTCATCGACCCGCTGCCGCTGCCCCTGCTCCGTTCGCTGGGTGAACTTCTTGCCACTTCCGTACTCGCCCGCCACCAGCGGCGCGGCGTGCGCTTCGCACTCGGCCGCGGCGTCACCGCCTTCACCGGCACCGAACGGGTCACCGGCGTGCAACTGGACGACGGCAGCGAACTCACCGCCGACGTCGTCGTGGAAGCGGTGGGCTCGCTCCCCAACACCGAATGGCTCGCCGACAACGGGCTCGACCTCACCGACGGCGTCCGCACCGACGACCAGCTACGGGTCGGCGCCCGCCCCGAGGTGGTCGCCGTCGGCGACGTGGCCCGCTTCCCCAACGCCCGCTACGACGACCTGCCCCGCCGCGTCGAGCACTGGTCGATGCCCACCGACACCGCCAAACACGCCGCCCGAGTGCTCGCCGCCCACCTCGGCGACGCCCGGGCCGACGCCCACGACCTGCCGCCCTTCACCCCGCTGCCGACGTTCTGGAGCGACCAGCACGACTTCCGCCTCCAGTCCTTCGGCGCCCCGGCGCTCGGCACCGGCGAGGTCCGCGTACTGCACGGCGACCCGGCCGACGAGGGCGACCTCGTCGTCGGCCACCTCCGCCACGGCCGACTGGTCGGCGTGGTCGCCATCGGCGGCCCGGGGGCCACGGCCGCCGCCGCCCGCTTCCGCGCCGACCTGCTCGCGCTGCCAGCCCCGACCGTCACCACCGCAAGGAGCCCCCGTTGACCAGCGTCCGTGGATACTTCCACCCCAAGACCGCGACCGGCGACGCCTCGCTCATCCCGTCGCCCCCCTGGCACTACTCGGGCGACCTGCTGACGATCGAGTACCGCACCGATCCGGCCCGGGTGCGCGAACTGCTGCCGGCGCCGCTGGAACTCGCCGACGAGGACCCCGGCGCGGTCGCGCTGATCTGGGCCGACTGGCAGTCGTGCAGTGCCTCCGGACGGGAACTGCTCGACCCGGTCCTCGCGCAGTACAAGGAGGCGTTCGCCGTCGTCCGCTGCAAGTACCGCGAGCAGACCTACACCCGCTGCGTGTACATCTGGGTGGACAAGGACTTCGCCATCGCCCGCGGGTTGCACCAGGGTTACCCGAAGAAGCTCGGCTCGGTGCACCAGACCCGCCCGCACCCGTACGGGCCCGCCCCGCGGATCGAGGCCGGCGCCCGCTTCGGCGCCACCCTGGCCGCCGCCGACCGCCGCCTGGCCCAGGCCGTCGTCACGCTGCGCGAACCGTCCGAGACCAACGGCTTCGTCAACGGCCACCCGATGGCCCACCACCGCTGGCTGCCCTCCATCGAGAAGGGCGGCGGCCTGGCCCTGGACGAACTCGTCTCCTCCGGCGCCGCCTCCTTCGAAGGCGGCCAGCCCTGGACGGGCGACGCCGAACTCGAACTCTTCGCGGCACCCACCGAAGAACTGGCCCGACTGGAGATCCGCGAACCGATCGCCGCCTACTACCGGCAGGTCGGCGTGGTGTGGGACGGCGGCCGACTCCTGGAGTCCGGCACCTCCGACGCCCAGTGACCCCACCACACCACCTCGACCGTCAGGAGCAACAGGGCATGACCGCACACCTCACCACCGTCGCCGGGGTCACCGTCGACACCCGGCACTGGATCGGCGGTGAACGGGTCGCCTCACCGCAGACCTTCACCGACACCTCACCCATCGACGGCGCGCCCATCGGCGAGAGCGCCCGCGGCGGCCCCACCGACGCCGCCGCGGCCGTGGGGGGGGGGGCGGGCCCCCGCCCCCCCGGGGGCGCCCCCCCCCCGCCGCCCCCCCCCCCCCCCCCCCCCCCCCCGCCGCGCGCCGGGGGGGGGCGCGGGGGGGGGGGGGGGGGGGGGGGGGGGGGGGGGGGGGGGGGGGGGGGGGCGCCCGCGGGGGGGGGGGCGGGGCGCCCCCGCCCCCCCGCCCCACCCCACCCCCCCATCCCAGATCGCAACACCGGTCCAACCCGTCAGACCCACCACAGGGCACCGCCGGCCAGAACCCACCACGCACCACCATCCACCACACCCCCGCCACGCCCCCCGCAAGACCACGCACCGCGCCCGCCCACTCGCTCCGTGCGCATCCCGGAGGGTGTGTCGATAACGCTTTGGCCAGCGCTGCGAAGTCGTTCCGATGGAACCATTGACGACGCGCGGAACGCCGCCTACCTTCCTGTTCACCATTAGGAAACTTTCCTAATAGATGACGCGGCAACGGGGCCCGTCATCTGATCAGCGAAGGGTGGTGGTCAGCCGTGGCCGGTACTCCGGGAACGCCGCGCGTGTTGCGGGCGATGAACGACCGGGCGGCCCTGGACCTCCTCGTGGCGCACGGGCCGCTCACCCGCACCCAGCTCGGCGAGCTGACCGGGCTCTCCAAGCCCACCGCCTCCCAGTTGCTGGCCCGCCTCGCGGCGGCCGGACTGGTCCGCGCCACCGGAACCGCCACCGGCCGCCCCGGCCCCAACGCCCAGCTCTACGAGATCAACGCGAGCATCGCGCACGTCGCGGGCGTCGAGGTGACCCCGCTCCAGATCACCGCCGTCATCGCCGACCTCGCCGGCACGATCGTGGGTGAGCACCGATTGGCTTCCGACGCCACCGGCGAGGAGGCCACCCGCCACACCCCGGCGCTGGTGGCCGCCGCGGTGGACGGCGCGCTGCGGGCCGCGGGGCTCCAGCGCGACGCCCTGCACCGCACCGTGATCGGCACCCCCGGCGCCCTCGACCCCCGCACCGGCGTGCTCCGCTACGCACCCCACCTGCCCGGCTGGCAGTCCCGTTCGCTCCGTACCGAGCTCGATGCGGCGCTCGGCACCCCGGTCGTCATCGAGAACGACGTCAACCTGGTGGCGCTCGCCGAACAGGACCGGGGCACCGCGCAGGACTTCGACGACTTCGTGCTGATCTGGGCGGATGACGGGATCGGCGCCGCGATCGTGCTCGGCGGTTCCCTGTTGCGCGGCGCCACCGGCGGCGCGGGCGAGATCGGCTACATGCCGCTGCCCGGCGCCCCGCTCGCCCGCGGCGCCGAGACGTTCGCCGACCCGGACGCCGGTGGTGGCTTCCAACGCCTCGCCTCGTCCCCGGCCGTCATCGCGCTCGCCGCCGAACACGGCATCACCGCCCCGGACGCGCCGACCGCGCTGGCCCGGGCGCTGGCCACGCCGGGCGCCGGTGACGCGGTCCTGGCCGAGGTGGCCCGCCGGCTGGCCACCGGCATCGCCTCCGTGATCGCCGTGGTCGACCCGGAGTTGGTGGTGCTCGGCGGCGAAGTGCCGCACGCCGGCGGCGAACGATTGCTCGACCTGGTCAGCGCCGAGCTCACCGGGCTCGCGCTGCCCAGGCCGCAGCTACGGCTCAGCGCGCTGGACGACAGCCCGATCCTGATCGGCGCGCTGCGCACCGCGTTGGCCGATGCCCGAGAGACCGTCTTCGACACCGCTTGACCGCCCGCCCGGCGCCCCGTCTGCACCTCCTCCCAGGCCTTCCTCAATTCCCCAATTCCCCGGCTCCCCCGAAATCCCCGAATTCCCCGAATTCCCCGACCGCACCAACGACACGACCGGCCCGGCCAACCTCCGCTCCCCTTCCGTACTCCATATCTATCTCCATCCCAGCAGGCCCTTTCCGTACGGCACGGACCGCGCTCCTCGACGTGGTCTGCCCGGCCTGCGCCGGCCGCCGCACTTCTCTTTTCCCATCCCGTCCTCTCCTCGCCGCTAAGGAAGTCCGTCATGCCGCGAACGCGTATGCTCCGCGCTCCGGCCGTCCTCGCCGCCGTGCTCGCCACCAGCGGGTTGCTGCTCGCGGGATGTGCCAATCCCAGCACCGGTAGCGCGAACGACGACCCGACCAAGCCCGTGACCTTGAAGTTCTGGCACGGCTGGGCAGAGAAGAACGAGGTCAAGGCCATCAATGACAGCCTTGACCGCTTTCAGAAACTGCATCCGAACATCAAGGTGAAGGCCACCGGCAACGTCACCGACGTCACCATGAACCAGGCGCTGCGCGCCGGTGGTGGCGATGCGCCGGATGTGGTTTCCTCGTTCACCACCAACAACGTCGGGCAGTACTGCTCTTCCGGTATGTGGGTCAATCTCGACCCCTTCATGAAGAAGACGGGTCTCGATAAGAACAAGGTCTTCCCGAAGACGCTCCTTGACTACACGAGTTTCGAGGGCGAGCAGTGCGCGCTGCCGCTGTTGGCCGACGCGTACGGGCTCTACTACAACAAGGACGCCTTCAAGGAGGCGGGCATCAAGCGGCCTCCGCGTACGATGTCCGAGCTCAAGGAGACGGCCGTCAAGCTCACCCAGGAGAAGGGCGGCGGCTACCAACAGCTCGGCTTCATGCCCAATTTCCGGCTCTACCAGAACAGCCCGGACCGGCTATTCGCGCAGTGGGGACCGCGGTACTTCGACGACAAGGGCAAGGCCAGGCTGGCCGATGAGCCGGCGTCCAAGGACTTCTTCACCACCCAGCGCGACCTGGTCAAGGCGCTCGGCGGTTACAACAAGCTGGAGAAGTTCCGCACCACGTTCGGTGATGAGATGTCGTCCCAGAACGCCTTCCTCACCGGCAAGCTCGCGATGCACATGGACGGCGAATGGCGCGGTCTGATGCTGAACGACGCCAAGGCCGACTTCGAATGGGGCACCGCGCCGATGCCGGTCCCCGATGACCAGGCCGACAGCTACGGCCGCGGTTATCTCACCGGGACGGTGGCCGGCATCGCGCACAGCAGCAAGCACCAGAATGCGGCCTGGGAATTGGTGCGGTTCCTGACCGCCGACACCGACCAGGTCGTCTCCTTCGCCAATGCGATCCACAACGTGCCGTCGACCAAGGCCGCGCTGGCTTCCCCGAAGCTCGACGCCGACCCCACGTTCCGCGCGTTCTTGGACATCGCCCAGCACCCGGACAGCGTCGCGCTCCCGGCCTCCATCAACGGCGGCCAGTACGTCCTGGCGCTCCAGGACTTCGCCTATGACGCCGAGGCCGGAAAGGTCGACGATCTCGACAAGGGACTACGAAAACTCGACGACCAGATAGACGCCGACAACCTCCAAGCGCAGAACTGACGGAGCCCAGCCATGGCAAGATCACCCAAAACAGCGGGGCTCACCCAACCCGCGATACCAGGGCACGCGGCGGAACTGCGCCGAAAGCACCAGCGGGAGCGGCTGCGTACGCTCGGCTTCCTCTCCCCCTGGCTGATCGGCTTCACCGTCTTCTTCGGCTATCCGCTGATCGCCACCGTCTACTTCTCGTTCATGCACTACAACCAGATCGAGCCGGCGACCTTCGTGGGCTGGCGGAACTGGAAGTACGTGTTCGAGCAGATGCCGTTGTTCGGACCCGCGCTGTGGAACACGCTGTGGCTGGTCGTGGTGATAGTGGCGCTGCGCGTCGTCTTCGGCATCGGGATCGGGCTGCTGATCACCAAGTTGAAGACCGGTGTCGGATTCTTCCGTACCGCCTTCTACCTGCCCTATCTGGCGCCGCCGGTGGCCGCCACCGTCGCCTTCGTGTTCCTGCTCAATCCGGGCACCGGGCCGGTCAATGAAATTCTCGGTACGGTCGGCATCGACGCCCCGAACTGGTTCAACGACCCCAATTGGGCCAAGCCGTCCCTGGTCATGCTGTCGCTGTGGGGCATCGGCGACCTGATGGTCATCTTCATGGCGGCACTGCTCGACGTGCCGAAGGAGCAGTACGAGGCGGCCGAGATCGACGGCGCCGGTGCGTTCGCGAAATTCCGCTACATCACCTGGCCGTCGATCCTGCCGATCGTCATGTTCGCGGTGGTCACCGGGACCGTGCAGACCATGCAGTACTACACACAGGCGCTGGTCGCCGGAAAGCTGGCGTCCGGGGTCAGCGTAGGTCCCGGCACCACGATCCAGCCCGGATATCCGGACCATTCCACACTGACCGTGCCGCAGCTCGTCTATTCGCTCGGCTTCCAGAACTTCAACACCGGCGCGGCATGCGTGCTCTCGCTCGTGCTGTTCGCCATCGCCATGGCCGTGACCACCCTGCTCATGCGCAAGCGCGCCGGGCTGCTGACGGCGGAGGACTGATCCATGACCACCACCGCTCTTTCGCCACGCCCGCGCACCACGCGCCCCACACCATCGCCGGCCCAGGCGGCGGCCAGGGCCCGGCGCAAGTCCGTACTGCACTGGATCGCCGTGCACACCGGTGCGCTGGCCGCCGCGCTGTTCTTCCTGCTGCCGTTCGTCTTCGTCTTCCTCACCTCCGTGATGAGCGACGAGCAGGCGATGAGCGGCGAGTTGTGGCCACATGAATGGCGCTGGTCGAACTACGTGGACGTGTTCAATACGCCCGGCTTCCTTACCTGGTGGCGCAATTCGCTGCTGTACGCCGGACTCGGCACGCTCTTCACCGTCTGCTCGTCCATTCCGGTGGCCTATGCGCTGGCCAAATTCCGCTTCCGCGGCCGGCGTGGCGCGATGATCCTGGTGATCTCCACGATGATGCTGCCGCCGCAGGTCATCGTGATCCCGATGTACCTGGTGTGGGCGCAGCAGTTCGGGCTCTCCGGGTCGCTGTGGCCGCTCATCATCCCGATGGCGTTCGGCGACGCGTACTCGATCTTCCTGCTTCGGCAGTTCCTGCTGACGATCCCCAAGGAATATCTGGAGTCCGCCCGGGTTGATGGCTGTGGCGAGATCCGGACGCTGCTCACCATCGTCGTGCCGATGGCCAAGCCGGGCATCGCGGCCATCGCACTGTTCCAGTTCTTCTACTGTTGGAACGACTATTTCGGGCCGCAGATCTATGCGGCGCAAAATCCTGGGGCCTGGACGTTGAGTTACGGTCTTGAGTCCTTCAAGAGCGCACACAGCGTCAACTGGAACCTCACGATGGCCGCGACGCTCCTCGTCATGGCGCCGGTCATCCTCGTCTTCTTCTTTGCACAGAAGGCCTTCGTCGAAGGCGTCACTCTCACCGGAGTAAAGGGCTAATTGGCTATGAAGCTCGCAGTGGTCGGCGGGGGCTCGACCTACACCCCCGAACTCATCGACGGATTCGCCCGGTTGCGCGATGCGCTGCCGCTGACGGAGCTGGTTCTCATCGACCCGGCGGCCGCGCGGCGTGAGCTCATCGGCCGCCTGGCGCAACGCATCTTCGCCAAGCAGGGCCACCCCGGCACCGTCTCCTGGACCTCGGACCTGGACGCGGGCGTGGACGGTGCCGCCGCGGTGCTGCTGCAACTGCGCGTCGGCGGGCAGGCCGCCCGCAACCAGGACGAGACCTGGCCGCTTGAGTGCGGCTGCGTGGGGCAGGAGACCACCGGCGCCGGCGGCCTGGCCAAGGCGCTGCGTACGGTGCCGATCGTCCTCGACATCGCCGAGCGGGTGCGCCGGCGGAACCCGGACGCGTGGATCGTCGACTTCACCAACCCGGTCGGCATCGTCACCCGCGCGCTGCTCACCGCGGGCCACCGCGCGGTCGGCCTGTGCAACGTGGCCATCGGCTTCCAGCGCAAGTTCGCCAAGCTGCTGGACGTGGCCCCGGACCAGATCCACCTGGACCACGTCGGCCTCAACCACCTCACCTGGGAGCGCGGGGTGCGCATCGGCGGCCCCGACGGCGAGAACGTGCTCCCCAAGCTGATCGCGGAGCACGGCGAGGCCATCGCGGCCGACCTGCGGATGCCGCGTGACCTGGTCGACCGGCTCGGCGTGGTCCCCTCGTACTACCTGCGGTACTTCTACGAGCACGACGCGGTCGTGCGGGAGCTGAAGTCCAAGCCGTCGCGGGCGGCCGAGGTGGCGGCGATCGAGCAGCAGTTGCTCGACCTGTACGCGGACCCGGCGCTGGACGAGAAGCCGGAGCTGCTGGGCAAGCGGGGTGGCGCCTTCTACTCCGAGGCCGCCGTCTCGCTGACGTCCTCGCTGCTCGGTGACACGGGCGACGTGCAGGTGGTCAACACCTTCAACAACGGGACGCTGCCGTTCCTGCCGGACGACGCGGTGATCGAGGTGCCGGCCGCGGTGGGCGCAAGTGGCGCGAAGCCGCTGCCGGTGGCGCCGCTTGAGCCGCTGTACACCGGGTTGACCGCGCACGTCACCGCGTACGAGCGGCTGGCCCTGGAGGCCGCGCTGCTCGGTGCGGACGCGGGGGCTGCGGCCGGCCGGCGCGCGGTGTTCGAGGCGCTGCTCGCCCACCCGCTGATCGGCCAGATCGAGTACGCCGACCAGCTCACCGACTCCCTCATCGCGCACAACCAGGAGCACTTGGCGTGGGCCTGACCGGTTCCGTGCTCGCCGTCGACGCGGGCAACAGCAAGACCGACGTGGCCCTGCTCGGCCCGGACGGCACGGTGCTCGGCTCGGCCCGCGGCGGTGGCTGTGTGGTATACACATCT
>NZ_JBEHZD010000133.1:0-15566 GCF_040240285.1 Streptomyces sp. HSW2009
GGGGGGGGGGGGGGGGGGGGGGGCGCGCCCCCCCCGCCCCCCCGCGGGCCCCGGGGGGGGGGGGCGGGGGGCCCGGCGCGCCGCGGGGGGCCCGCCCGCCGGGCTGGGACCTGCGCATCCACCTCGCCGTCGCCCGCGGCCACCGGGCGCTCGACGTCACCCGCGCGGTCCGCGCCGCGGTCACCACGGCCGTACGGGAGCTGACCACAGACGCCGTGCCCGAGCCGCGGGTGAACGTCAGCATCACGGTCACCGACATCGTCTGACCCCGCCTGTGCACCGGCCCCGACCCGTGGCCGGGCACCGGCGAGGTCAGCCGCCGGCCCGCACCCACCCACTGGCCCCTCCCCACCCCGGCCCGTACGCGTCACCAGCGCCCGCACCCACCCACCGGCCCCTGCGCCGTGCGTTGCCGAACCGGCAACGGAGATTGCCACCGCGGCCGGCGCGGCGGCAGGCTCGGCACCGGTGGTCACGGCGACCACCGCACCGCGACATCCGTCCCGAGCCGGAGGCACCGTCATGGCAGAGCGGCACGCACATTCGCAGACCCCCGAGCAGCACGCCGACCGCCCACCGCACGCCGGGCCCGACCACGGCAACGACACCGGTCACGGCCGGGTTCCCACCCACACCCACAGCCACACCCACAGCCACACCCACGGCCACCGCGCCGACCTGGACTGGGCGCGGGAGGGAGTGCGCCTGGTGGCGGAGGCCGAGTTGTACGGGCCCGTCGCCGAGCAGATGGTCGGCGCGTTGCGGGAGCGCTTCGGCGCGGTGGGCCGACACCCCGACGAGGTGCGCCGGGTGCTGGACGTCGGCAGTGGGCCCGGCGTCTTCACCTGTCTGCTCGCCGAGGCGTTCCCGCGCGCCGAGGTGGTCGCGGTGGACGCCGCACAGCCACTGCTCGACCTGGTGGCGGAGCGGGCCGCCGGGTTGGGGCTCGGCGACCGGGTGGGCACCCTCCGCGCCGAACTGCCGCACGGTGTGACCGGGCCGGCGGGCGTCGCCGTCAACGGGCCGCGCACGCCGGGCGACGACGCGTACGGGCCGGCCGGCAGCGGCACCCCCGAGATAGCCGCCGGCCCCGTGGTGGCCGGCATCGGCGAGGCCGACCTCATCTGGTCGCGCAAGGCGCTGCACCACGTCGGGGACCAGCGCGAGGTGGTCCAGCGGCTGGCCCGCTCGCTGCGCCCGGGCGGGCTGCTCGCCCTGTCCGAGGGCGGGTTGCCGATACGTTTCCTGCCGCGCGACTTCGGGCTCGGCCGGCCCGGCCTCCAGTCCCGGCTGACCGCGGCCACCGAGGAGTGGTTCAACGGGATGCGGGCCGGGCTGCCGGGCTCGGTGCCGATGGTGGAGGACTGGGCCGGGTTGCTCGACTCGGTGGGCCTCAAGGGGGCCGCCAGTCGCAGCTTCCTGCTCGACCTGCCGGCCCCGCTCGCAGCCGCCGGCCGCGCGCACCTCACGGCGACCCTCACGCGGCTGCGGGAGCGGGCCCCCGAACTCCTGGACACCGCGGACCAGCAGGTGCTCGACCAGCTCATCGACCCGGCCGACCCGGCGGGCGTCGCACGCCGCCAGGACGTCTTCCTGCTGACGGCGGAGACGCTGCACACGGCGTACGCGTAGGGGCGGTGGGCCTCGCGGGCCCCTGCCGACGCTGCGGCTCGCCGGGCCACCCGCCCCAACGGTTCGGTACGGCCCGACCACCCGTACGGCCCCGGCCACCCGGTGCAGCGAACCCCGCCCCGTACGGCGAACCCCGCCCCGTACGGCGGCCCGCGTGTACAGCCGATGCCGCCACCCCCAGGAGGGAGGGCGGCGGCACCGGTGGGGGCTGTGTGTAAAGGGCCCGGGAGCACGGGGCACGTGGGGCGCGGGCCTGGTGGGTGCGGGGTGCCGGCGTGGGTGCCGGCACCCCTGGGTGCTGCCGACCGGTCCAGCGGGCCGGTCAGCCGTGCGGTGGCGCCGGGCTGGGCCCGGCACTCGCCGCGCTGGGTCAGCCGGTGACCAGCGTCAGCCCGTAGGCGCTGAGCAGCGGGTTGATCGGCTGGTGGTACGTGGTGCCGCCGCTGCTGCAATTGCCGGAGCCGCCGGAGGTGACGCCCTGCGCCTGGCTGCCGGAGATGAACGAACCGCCGGAGTCACCGGGCTCGGCGCAGACGCTGGTGCGCGTCACGCCGGAGACGGTGCCCTGCGGGTAGCTGACGCTGGTGTTGTGCTGCTGCACGGTGCCGCAGTGCCAGCCGGTGGTCGAACCGGAGCGGCAGATCGAGCCACCCACGGCCGCCTGCTGCGAACCGGAGACGGTCACGTTGCCGCTCGGGCCCTTCACCCACGGGCGGGGCGTCCACTGGCTGTTGACGGCCACCCAGGCGGTGTCGGCACCGGGGAAGCGGGACGCCTGGAAGGAGCCCTGCGCGACCCGGTTGTAGCCGGTGGTGGTCTGGCCGGCACGGCCGCAGTGACCGGCGGTGGCGAAGCCGCCCTGGCTGCCCCTGGTCACCGAGAAGCCGACCGAGCAGCGCGAGCCGCTGCCGATGTAGTACGCGTCGCCGCCCCGTACGTCGTAGAACGTCTGCGGCTGCTCGGCGGACTTCACCACCCGCACCAGCTTGCTGTCGGCGCCGCTCTTGGCGATGAGGGTGTGGGCCGCGGTGGCGTCCGAGGCCCGGACCACGACGCTGTTGGACTTGACGTCCACGTACCAGACGGGCGCTGCCTTGGTCGGGTTGGTGCGGGCGGCCCGGTCCAGCGCGCTCTTCGCGGCGTCGAGTTCCTTCAGGCTGTGCTTGACCACGTGGGCCTTGGCGCCGGCCGCGGTGATCGCGGCGCCGTCGGCGGCGTCCGTGGTGGCGACGACCAGTTTGGCGTCGGCACCCGTCAGCCAGGAACCACCGAAGTCGGCGCCGACGGTGCCGCGCAGCTCGGTCTCCAGGCTGGCGGCCCGGTATTCGTTCGCGATCCGCGTCTTCGCCTCGGCCGGGGACAGGCCGAGGTCGCGCTCCATGGCCTTCAGCATGCCGGCGGGCAGCTCGGGCGTGGCGCTCTGGGCCGTTGTGGGGGCGGCCGAGGGGCCGTTGTCGGCCATGGCGGGCACTGCGGTCAGGGAGAAGGCGCTCAGGGCGATGGCGCAACCAGCGATCAAGCCACGTCTGCGGAGCATCTGGAGTTCTCCTCGTGTCGGGGGTGGCGTCACCGTAAGCCGGCCCGTTGCTCGTCGTGGACCTGTCAAGTCACTCATATCGCGGAGGTATGGCGCGGAACGCGCCGCAGCGCCGCCGCCGGATGTACTGTCCCCGCCCTGCACTGACGCGGCCCAAGCGGAATCGAGCATCCCGGAACGCTGCATTTCGGCCGGCCCGCGGGGCGGGCGGGTCAGTCAATTGGGGGGGTGGGGGAGCGGGGGCGGCCACGGGTGGACGGGTGTGTGCGTACGAGATGGGGTGTGCGCGCGGATGGGGGTGCGTGCGCACGAGATGGGTGTCCGTACGGGGCGGGGTGTGCGTACGGAATGGGATGGGGTGTCCGTACGGGATGGGGTGTCCGTGCGGGTCTCGCGCCGGGGGCGCGGCGGGGGGGAGGGGGCGGCGCGTGGCCGCGGCGGGGCTGTGGGGAGGGAGTGGGGGTGAGTGGGGGAGCGGTGTGCGACCGAGAGGGGGCGGTGTGCCGGGGTGGGGGAGAGGGGCCGCGACGGGCTGCGGGGAGCGAGGGCCGAGCGGAGGGGAGGGGGGAGAGGGGAGAGGGGAGAGGCGCCGGGGGAAGAGGGGAGCGGGGGAGCGCCAGCGGATCAGGTGTCGACGGCGTGTGGGGCGAACGGCGTGCGGGTCAAGGCGTGGCGGGGCCGACCGTGGCCGTGCCGAACGCGGCGCTGCACTGCGGGTGCGAGTCGAGCCACGTCGCGTACGGCACGCTGCGCTGGACGGCGTCCGCATGCGCCGCCCTGGCGTGCCCGGCGACCGCGGGCGCGGTGTCGGCGGCGGGCGCGCCCGGATGCCAGCCGACCAGATGGCGCCAGCTCACGGGCGCCCCGGCCAGCGGTCTGATGACCACGCCGGGCGTCGGCGGGAAGGTGGCCCGACACAGCCCCACCGCCCGCCCCACCTGCACCAGGTGCACACAGGACGCGGTATCGGTCTCGAACACCGATACCGGGGTGAAGCCGGCACGGGCGCAGGCGGCGGCGAAGCAGTCGGCGAAGCAGCCGTCGCCCGGTACGTCCGTCCAGGACTCGTTGGCCAGCGCGCTGAGCTTCAACTCGACCTCGCCGGCCAGCGGATGGTCCTCGACCAGCATCACGAAGACCGGGTCGGTGCCGATGAGCTGCCAGGTCAGTTGGTCGCCTGCGGGCGGTGGGCTCTGCCCGCAGGCGCCGATGAGCGCGAAGTCCAGCCGCCCCTCGACCACCATGGTGCTCAACTCCTGTACGGACCAGGACGTGAAGGTGCTGACCGGGGCTGACGGATGGGCCGTCGCCAACCGGTCGATCAGACCGCCGAGCAGCGGCCCGTGGGTGCCGCCGATGCGGAACCGCTGAATGTGCGCCCATGCGTTCGCGAACCGTACGGCCTCTTCCTGGAGCTCGCGCACCGCGGGTAACAACACCCTGGCCCGGTCGAGCACCAACTCGCCGAGCGGTGTCGGCCGGGCACCCGTGCGGTCCCGGACGAACAGTGGACCACCCAGCGCCCGTTCAATCCGCTTGAGTTGGGTGCTGAGGGCCGGCTGCGCGAGCCCCAATGAGGCTGCGGCCTTGGTCAGCGACCCAGTATCAGCTATCGCGCGTATCGCTCTGAGGTGCCGCAGCTCAAGCTCCATATCCGAAAGCTATGGCGGCATCAGCGCGGCAGCAATACACGTGCCCGACCTTCTCGCGTAACCTCCGCCTCGCCCGGGGGCGATGTGTGGCGATCGTGGCGAAGCGCGGAATTTCGCGGCCCGCCCCGGAGGTTGGCACCTGCGAACCTGCTGCGCCAAGGGTGGGGCACATTCCGCGGCAAGCCGTGGAGTACCCCGCACAACCCACCGAAAGGACCTCGATGTCCACCTCTGACACACCCGGGCCCACCATCACCCCGCCGCTCGCCGGCCGTACCGTCGTCATCCTCGGCGGCGGCTCCGGATTCGGCCGCGCGGTGGCCCGCCGCTCGGTCGCCGCCGGGGCCCATGTGGTGCTCGGCGGGCGCACGGCCGAGCGGCTCGCGGCGGTCGCCGAGGAGTTGGGGGAGCGGGTGAGCTGGCGCACCGTGGACACCACGGACCAGGCGTCGCTGGCCGACTTCTTCGCCCCGCTGGAGCGCATCGACCACCTGTTCACGCCGGCGGCCTCGTACCAGACCGGGCCGATGCTCGAACTCGACGACGAGGCCGCCGAGTCCCCGTTCACCTCGAAGTTCTGGGGTCAGTACTACGCGGTCAAGCACGCGGCGCCGAGGCTTTCCGCCGACGGCTCGGTGGTGTTGGTGTCGGGCGCGGCGAGCGTGCGGCCGTTCGGCGCCGCCCCCGCGTACGTGGCCTGCAACGCGGCCATCGAAGGGCTCGGCCGCGGCCTCGCCGCCGAACTCGCCCCGGTGCGGGTCAATGTGGTCTCGCCCGGCGCCATCGACGGGGACCTGTGGGGCCGCCGCCCCGCCGAGGTCCGCGAGGACGGCTTCGCCCGTTACAGCGAGGCGACGGTGCTGCGCCGGATCGGCACCGAGGACGAGGTGGCCGACGCCGTGCTCTTCCTGTTCGGCAACGGCAACATGACGGGCTCGACGCTGTACCCGGACGGCGGGTACGCGCTGCGCTGACCCGCGGCCGGCCCCGGCGCACCCGTGCTGGCACCCGAGCACGACAACGGCGCCGGCGCCCCTCCCGTCTGAGGGGTGCCGGCGCCGCGCACCGACCGGATGCCGGGCCGCCGTCCAGCGGCCCGGCAGCGGGACGGGCTCAGACCACGTCGAAGGTGTCCGGGGCGGGGCCGGTGCGACGGCCCTGGTCGAGCCCGGCGATGGCGGCGAGGTCGTCCGCGTCCAGCGCGAAGTCGAACACGTCGATGTTCTCGCGGATGCGCGAGGGGGTCACCGACTTGGGGATCACGATGGTGCCGAGCTGGAGGTGCCACCGCAGCACGACCTGGGCCGGCGACTTGCCGTGCTTGGTCGCGATGGCGGCGATCGTCGGCTCGTCGAGCAGGCCCTTGCCGGAGCCCAGCGGCGACCACGCCTCGGTGGCGATGCCGTGCTTGGCGTGGAAGTCGCGCAGCTCCTGCTGCTGGAGCTGCGGGTGCAGCTCGACCTGGTTGAGCACCGGCACCACCGAGGTCTCGGCGAGCAGCCGCTCCAGGTGCGCGGGGTGGAAGTTGGAGACGCCGATGGCCTTGGCCCGACCCTCGGCGTAGATCTTCTCCAGCGCCTTGTACGTGTCCACGGAGGTGCCCCGGGCCGGCAGCGGCCAGTGGATCAGGTACAGGTCGACGTAGTCGAGGCCGAGCTTGGTCAGCGAGGAGTCGAAGGCGCGCAGGGTCGCGTCGTACCCGTGGTCGGAGTTCCAGACCTTCGTCGTGACGAACAGTTCCTCACGCGGCACACCCGACTCGGCGATCGCCTTCCCCGTGCCCTCCTCGTTGCCGTAGATGGCGGCGGTGTCCACGCTGCGGTACCCGGCCTCCAGGGCCGTGCTCACCGCGGCGGTGGCCGCCTCGTTCTCCACCTGCCACACACCGAAGCCGAGCTGCGGGATGGTGACGTCGTTGTTGAGGGTGATTGAGGGGACCTTGCTCACGAGCAATCGATCCTTACGTTGGGGGGTGCACTTACTCCACGGTCAACCATCGGCCCGCTGATCGCATTCCCGCATCCCGCAACCGATTCCGGCGGTGGCCCCTGCCGGCGCCCTCCCGCCCCCTGTCAACTGCGGTAGAGCTCGTCCACCTCATCCGCGTACGCCTGCTCGACCGCCTTCCGCTTGAGCTTGAGCGAGGGGGTGAGCAGGCCGTCTTCCTCGGTGAAGCGGGTGGCGACGATCCGGAAGGTGCGGATCGACTCGGGCTGCGAGACCAGCGTGTTCGCGGCCACCACCGCCCGTCTGACCTCGGCCTCCAGATCCGGGGCGCGGACCAGCACGGCCGGCTCCACGACCGGCTTGCCCCGCATCTGGAGCCAGTGCACGACCGCCTCCACGTCCAGGGTGACCAGCGCCGCCACGTACGGGCGGTCGTCGCCGACCACCAGGCACTGGGCGACCAGCGGATGGGCCCGTACGCGCTCCTCAAGGGCCAGCGGCGACACCGTCTTGCCGCCCGAGGTGACCAGCACCTCCTTCTTGCGCCCGGTGATCGTCAGATAGCCGTCGTCGTCGAGGCTGCCGAGGTCGCCGGTGGCCAGCCAGCCGTCGGGCAGGGCGGCAGCGGTTGCCTGTGGGTCGCCGAGGTAGCCGGCGAACACCTGCCCGCCGCGGACCAGTACCTCGCCGTCCGCCGCGAGCCGCACCGCGGTGCCAGGGACCGGCAGCCCGACGGTGCCGAACCGGGGGCGCTCCGGCGGGTTGGCGGTGGCCGCGGCCGTGCACTCGGTCAGCCCGTACCCCTCGTAGACGGTGACCCCGGCGCCCGCGAAGAACAGGCCGAGCCGCCGTTCCATGGCCGAGCCGCCCGACATGGCGTGCCGCAGCCGCCCGCCGAGCGCGTCGCGCAGCTTGCCGTAGACGAGCTTGTCGTAGAGCTGGTGCTGCACCCGCAGGCCAGGGCCGGGGCCGCCGCCCGCGCCGAACGCCTTGCGCTCGTCGGCCTCCGCGTGCCGCACCGCCACCTCGACCGCCTTGTCGAACGGGCCGGCCCGACCGGCCGCCTCGGCGCCGCGCCTGGCCGCGGCGAAGACCCGCTCGAAGACGTGCGGCACGGCCAGGATGAAGGTCGGCCTGAACGCGCGCAGGTCGGGCAGGAGCGCGCTCGCCGAAAGCTCCGGCTGGTGTCCCAGCTTGACCCGCCAGCGCACCGCGGCGACCTGCACCATGCGCCCGAAGACATGGGCGAGCGGCAGGAACAGCAGGGTGCTCGCCTCATCGCCGGGCCGGGAGTGAAAAACCGCCTCATAGCGGGCGACGACGTTATCGGTTTCGGCCATGAAGTTGGCATGGGTGAGGGGGCAGCCCTTGGGGCGTCCCGTGGTGCCCGACGTGTAGATGACGGTGGCCGTCGACGCGGGGGTGAGCGCCAGCCGCTGCCGGTGCACCATGTCCTCGTCCACGTCCCGGCCGTCGGCCACCAGCGCGGCCACGGCGCCGGCGTCCAGTTGCCACAGCCGGGTGAGCAGCGGCAGCCGGTCGATCACCGAGCCGATCGTCATCGCGTGGTCCTCGTGCTCGACCACACAGGCCCGCACCTGCGCATCGTGCAGCATCCAGCGGACCTGGTCGGCGGATGAGGTGGGATAAAGCGGTACGGGCTGGGCGCCGATGCTCCACAGGGCGAAGTCGAAAAGCGTCCATTCGTACCGGGTACGACTCATGATGCCGACCCGGTCCCCGAACCGCACGCCCTGTGCGAGCAGCCCCTTCGCCAGGTCCAGCACCTCGTCACGGAACTGCGCGGCGGTCACGTCGTGCCACTCGCCGGCCACCTTGCGGGCCAGCGCCACCCGCCCCGGATCGTCGGCGGCGTGCTCGAACACGGCGTCCGCCAACCCTCCGACCTGGGGCGCCGTCGCCAGCGGCGGGACGGTGAACTCGCGCACCTGCTCACTCCTTGGGCTCCACGCAGCGCCGCGACCGTATCCGACCGGACGGGCGGCGGCCAGGGCCGCTCCCACGGTCGGGTTCCGGTGACATCGGCTGACATCAGCGCTGGTCAACGGGGTGGTACCGGGCTATTCGTAGCCTCCCGCAGGCACTCAGGGGGCGGGTGCGATCGCTGTGGCTGGATTCTGCACCGAATCTTTCCGAACGCGGCACGGCGGCTCTACACCCGGGCGCCGGGTTTCCGCGCGGGGTCGGGGTGGGGGTTGGCCGTGGGGCGCTGGCCGTGCGGGGAGCTGGCTGCGCGGGAATCTGGCTGGGGGTGCCGAGCCAGTTAGCGGGGCGGCCCGTCAGCCGAGCCAGGCAGCCGGGGCGGCCCGTCGACCAGTGGGTGGGGCGGGGGAGAGACCGGGGCGGTGGGCGGGCGCCGGCCCGCCGTCAGCCGCCGCCGTGGAGCTGGTCCCCGCCGGCGAGCAGGGCCGCGGCGAGCGCGTCCGCCGCGGCCAGCGCATCCGTTCCGCCGCCGGCCTCGGTCGCCCGCCCGCCCCTGACCAGTGCGAACTCCACCGCGCCCAGATCCGGCAGGCCATGGCGGTCCGGCACCCTGACCAGGCCGGGCGGGATCATGCCCCGGGTGTGGGCCATGACGCCGAGGCCGGCCCTGGCCGCCGCGACCAGGCCGTTGAGGCTGCCGCTGGTGCAGGCGATCCGCCAGGCCCTGCCGTGCTGCTCCAGCACTTCGAGGGCCCGGGCCCGGGTGATCCCGGGCGGCGGGAACAGGATCAGCGGCAGCGGGCGGTCCGGCTCGATCCGCAGCCGGTCGTGGCCGATCCACACCAGCCGGTCCCGCCAGACCAGTTGCCCGCCCGGCCGGTTGGGCGAGCGCTTGGCGAGGACGAGATCGAGCCGCCCGGCCTCAAGCAGGGTGTGCAGCGTCCCGGACAGCTCGACCGTCAGCTCCAGGTCCACCCGTGGGTGGTCGCGGCGGAAACGCTCCAGGATCTCCGGCAACCGGGTCAGCACGAAGTCCTCGGACGCCCCGAAGCGGAGCCGACCGCGCGGCTGACTGCCCGCGAACCAGCTCGCCGCCCGCTCGTTGGCCTCCAGGATCGTGCGCGCGAAACCGAGCATCGCCTCGCCGTCCTCCGTCAGCTCCACGCTGTGCGTGTCGCGCGTGAACAACTGCCGGCCGGCCGCCGCCTCCAGCTTCCGCACCTGCTGGCTGACCGTGGACTGCCGCACCCCGAGCCGCTGGGCGGCCTGCGTGAAGCTGAGCGTCTGGGCCACCGTGCGGAAGGCACGCAACTGCACCGGATCGAACATGCGGCCACCGTAGCCGGTCATCGCCTTTGATGATGACAGTGAGCGCGGTGTGCGCCTTTCCCGATGAGCGGCCGTTGCGGCAGGGTGGCAGGGGCGGCGGGGACGCCAGGGTTGCGCGGACGCCAGGGTTGTGGGGGCGGAGGGATACGGGGGTGGCGGAGGCCCGCCCGGCCGGCGCCTTCGGCAGCCCCGCCACACACCCGAACCCGAGCGGCGCGCCCGTCGCCGTGCCCGGGCCACCCGCACCCGTCCCGTACGACCCCACTCCCACCTCAAACCCCAACCCGTACGACCCACCCCCACCCATAGGCGCCGCGGCCCACCCACCCCAGCCACTAACCCACGCACCCGTACCCGCACCAACACACCCAGGCACCCACGCACCCACTCCCACCCACCGGGCGCGCCCACTTCCCCACCCGCCCAGCACCGCCCACCCGAAGGAGAGCGCCCATGCGTCGCCCCGTCCTGCCTGCCTGGTTGCCGCTCGACGGGTTCGTCTTGGCGCTGGTCGGCACGGTCGTGCTGGCTGCTTCGGTGCCGGTCACGGGGCGGGCGGCGGAGGTCGCCGACGGTGGCAGCACGGTGGCGGTGGCCGGGCTGTTCTTCCTCTACGGGGCCAGGCTCTCCGCCCGCGAGACGGTCGCCGGGCTGCGCCACTGGCGCCTCCACGTCACCGTCCTTGCCTGCACCTTCGTGGTGTTTCCGGTACTCGGCCTGGCAGCCGGTGGGTTGGTGCCGCTGGTACTGACGCCACAGCTCCACACCGGGTTGCTCTTCCTGTGCCTGGTGCCTTCGACCATCCAGTCCTCCATCGCCTTCACCTCGATCGCCCGCGGCAACGTGCCCGCCGCCATCTGCGCCGGCTCCCTCTCCAGCCTGGTCGGGGTGGTCATCACGCCACTGCTGGCCGGGCTGCTGCTCGGCGGCAGCGGCGGCGGGTTCTCGGGTGGCTCCCTGCTGGCCATCGCGCTCCACCTGCTCCTGCCGTTCCTGGCCGGACAGGCGCTGCGGCGCTGGGTGGGCCCGTTCGTCCTACGCCACCGCAAGCTGCTCGGGTACGCCGACCGGGGCTCGATCCTGCTGGTCGTCTACACCGCCTTCAGCCGGGGCACGGCCGACGGCGTGTGGCACCAGGTCGGCTGGGCGCGGCTGGGTGGGTTGCTCGGGGTGGAAGCCGTCCTGCTCACCGTGCTGCTCACGCTGACCGCGTACGGGGCACGCCGGCTCGGCTTCGACCGCCAGGACCGGGTGGCGATCACCTTCGCCGGTTCGAAGAAGAGCCTGGCGGCCGGGTTGCCGATGGCCAGCGTCCTGTTCGGCGCCGACGCGGGGCCTGTGGTGCTGCCGCTGATGCTCTTCCACCAGCTCCAACTGATCGTCTGCGCGGTGCTGGCCAGGCGGTACGCGGCGAGCGGGGCGGACCGGGCCCCGACGCCCGACCGCCCAGCCAGCCGCCCGACCGCCCACGCCACGCACCCCGCCCCACCGCCCAGCCAGCCAAGCGACCGCCCGCGCCGCTAACCCTGCCTCCGCCCCCGCCCGGCCGACCGACCCGCGAGCCTGACCGTCACGCCGACTGCCAACCTGACCGTCAGCCCCGGCCAACCCGACCGGGCACCCCTCACGAGGACCGCACCCGGTCCAGCGGCAGCCACACCACCGCCCCGTCGCGGGCCACCCCCTGGGCCGACGTGCTGCCCAGCCGGTCGATCTCCGCATCGGGCAGCGCCCGGCGCAGCACCAGCACCTCGTCCAGCGCGCCGGCCAGGTGTGAGCGGCTGTCCGGCTTCTGCCCGACGTGCACGCCGAAGACCGAGTTGCGGCTCACCGAACCCGCCGGGGCCCGGACGCCGGTGGGCGTGCCGTCCACGAAGAGGGTGAGTTCGCCGCCGCCCCGCCGCAGCGCCAGGTGGTGCCACTCGCCGTCGTTGTAGGCGCGGGCGGCCCGTACCGTCGTGGTGACCGGCGCCGCCGCCCCTTCCACCGTCAGCATGGACGCCGTGATCCGGTTGTTGGCCGGCTCGCCACGCACCGCCACCTGCGGCGACTTGTTGCCGACCCCGCCCATCCACAGGAAGGGTTGCTCGCCGGTGGTCGCCGTGTACCGGAACCACAGGCTGGCTGTGAAATCACTGTCGCCGAGCGGCAGCGAGCCTCGGAACGGCAGCCGTACGGCGTCGTTGACGCCGTCGAACTCCACCGCCCGGTCGAACTGCCCGTCGCCGGTCCGCGCCCCACCGAGCACCGCGGCCGGTCGCGCCCCGCGCCCGCCGTCCACCGTCCGCGGATCGGGGCCGCGCCGCGGCCCGAGCCAGTCCTCGGTGAAGCGGGCGAAGCGGATCTCGTCCCTGGCGTCGACGGCCCCCGCCTCGTACAGCAGCCCGACCGCACCGCCGGACAGCCGCGCCATGTCGGAGTAGCCGGACCAGTCGGTGGTGACCACCTTGCCGCGGTCCACGCTCTCCCAGGTGCGCCCCTCGTCGTAGGAGGAGCGGATCATCATGGTGCGCCGCCGGTCCGGGTCGGCCGGTACGGACAGCAACAGCCGCCCCGGGCCGCCCTCGCCGACCCCCGCACCGCGCAGCCGGACCACCGCACCCTGCACCATCGGCGCGTACAGGTCGGGCAGCGCCCGGAACGGCGCCTGGAAGGTCTCGCCGCCGTCGCGGCTGACGGCGTCGTCCCGGTGCCCGAGGTCCGTGCCTTCCTGCTCCCGCCCGTTGACGTAGATCGCCCCGTCCGAGCGCTCCACCAGCGTCATCTCCGACGGCTTCTGACGGAACGTCCCGTCCGCGGCCAGTGGCCAGGTGTCCCGCGCGCCGAGCCGCCAGGAGTCACCCCCGTCGTCGCTGTACGCCAGGGCCGCGTGGTTGGCGGTGATGCGGCCGGCGCCGTAGCTCTCCGCGTTGATGCCGAACACCAGCCGGCCCGCGTGCTTGCCGCGGGTGAGTTGGATGCCGTGCACCGGCCCGGTGGCGTACCAGGCGTCCCAGGCCGGATCGCGGACCTCGCCACTGATGTCACGCGGCGTGGACCAGTGGGCCCCGTCGTCGTCGCTGTACTGGAGGTGCGGCCGGCGGTCACAGGGAACCGTGCAGTTCTGGGCGTCGCCGCGTCCCTTGTTGTACGTGGTGGCCACCACGATCCGACCCGTCTTGCGGTCCACCACGGGCGCCGGGTTGCCGTGCGTGTCGCCGCCGCCCTCGTCGATGACCTGGAGCCCGCTCCAGGTGCGCCCGCCGTCGAAGGAGCGCTTGAGCACGAGGTCTATGTCACCGGCGTCCCCACAGGTGTCTACCCGGCCCTCGGCGAAGGCCAACAGGGTCTTGTCCCGGGTCTCCACGATGGCGGGGATGCGGAAGCAGGCGTAGCCCCCGTCCTGTGACGCCTTGAAGAGCACCTGCTCGTCGAAGGCGGCCCGCCCCGCCGCCGTCCTGCGCCCGAGATCCGTGCCCTGCGCCGGCGCCGGTACCAGCGCGACCAGCAACACCGCCCCGAGCACGGCCCGACCCACGCCGCGCCACCGCGCACCGTCCCACGGGCGCGCACCGGACGCCGCCACCCGGTGCCGCGGCACCGGGTGGGTTGGACGCGTCGGGTGGGTGTGGCGCGCGCGTCGGGTGTTGGGGGTGTCGCCCGGGCCGGGGGCGGGACCCACGGCGTGCGGGGTGTGTGGTTCGCTGGGGGCCGCGGCCGGTTCGGCGGTGTGCTGCCGGCCGCGGGGTGGTGGTGCCGCCTGCGGAGCCTGGTCGGATCGGAGGTGCCGCGATCTGCCGCCTCTAGCGGGGTCTGCGTGAAGTTCGGACGCCATACTCGGACCTGCCCTTCGAAGGCATCTGGACATCAAGACATCCCACGTCCCATGTGCGTTGCGCAGAAGTTACTTGTCTCCCAACAACCCCCACAAGAACCGCGCGCCGCTCGGGCTTCACTCGCTCAGGGGAACCAGGAACACTTGGTCGAAGAAGCGCCGGAATGGCGTACGGGACGGCCCTGCAACCCACAGCCGCGCACCGCTGTCCCGTGCGCGCGCTCGGCCCGATGTCCCGTACGCCACAGGTCGTCTGACGGACCCTCGGCTACGTCGGATGCCGGTCCCACCCGCGCACGACTGGCGCGCCCACCCCACTCGTCGTACGCACCACGGCGCCGGGCGGTCGCCGGTCGCGGCCCCGGCGTGTGCTCAGGCGCCGTCCGTGCACAGGGCGCGGTCGATGAGGCGCTTGACCGCCGCGTCCGTACGGTCCTGCTGGTCGCCGTCGGCGTCGGTGAAGCCGTTCACGACGACCGTGACCGCCCGCCGGCCATCGGTGGTGACGCCGTTCTCGCTGGCGTACCCGCGGGCGTGGCCGCCGTGGTGCCAGTAGACGCCGCCGCAGCTCAGCGGCGTGGTCTCGATGCCGAGCCCGTAACCGCGGCCCGGCTCCTCCGGCATCGGGCGCAGCGTCTGCATCTCGGCCAGTTCGGCGGGGCGCAGCACCCGCCCGTCGATGAGCGCCCGGAAGAAGGTGTTCACGTCCCCGGGCGTGGTGACCAGGGCGCCGGCCGCGTCCGCCGCCGACGGGTTCATCACCGTGGTGTCCAGTTGCCGCCCCGGCCCCTCACCCGTGCTCGGCGCGAAGGTGTGATAGCCGTGCGTGTACGGCGTACGCAGGTACGGGTCCCGGCTGGGCACCGAGGTGTGGCGCAGCCCCAGCGGCCGGACCAGACGCCGGGTCACCTCCTGCTGCCAGGGGCGGCCTGTGACCTTCTCGATGACCATGCCGAGTACGAGGTAGTTGGTGTTGCTGTAGCGCCAGTTGGTGCCCGGCTCGAAGTTCGGCGGGTGTGACACGGCGCCGGCGACGAGGTCCGCGGCGGCGAGCTGCCGGTAGCGGTTGGCCAGGTAGCCGTCGGCGGTGTGCCCGGCCGGGAACAGCTCGGGGTAGCTCGTGTAGTTGGCCAGCCCACTGGTGTGTTGCAGGAGGTGACGGATGGTGATGCGCCGGCCGTCGTTGCCGTGCCCGCTGATGGTGCCGGGCAGCCAGCGGTCGACACTGTCCGACAGAGCCAGCTCGCCCTCGCCGACCAGTTGCAGGACGACCGAGGCGACGAACGTCTTCATCGTGCTGCCGGCCCGGTAGCGCGCATCGTCACGG
The DNA here is from genome assembly GCF_040240285.1 of Streptomyces sp. HSW2009. Classification (NCBI taxonomy): domain Bacteria; kingdom Bacillati; phylum Actinomycetota; class Actinomycetes; order Kitasatosporales; family Streptomycetaceae; genus Streptomyces; species Streptomyces sp. HSW2009. The sequence continues at coordinate 15,183 of NZ_JBEHZD010000133.1, forward strand.
ACCGGCCGCCCGGTGCCGATCTCCGACTCGCCGGCACTGGCGGAGCGCACACCCTGCGGGGTGTCGAGTGTGGCGGTCACTCCGACGGCGCCGGTGTCCCGGACGGCGGCCACGTCGCGCGCCAGCGTACGCGCGGCTCCGCCGCCCGGGGCCGCACCGGTGGCCCCGGCCGGCGCGGCGCCCACCACACCGGCGACCACCGCGGCACACACGACGCCGACCACCGAACCACGCACACCACCACGCACACCGCCACGCAGACCGTCGGGGGGGGGCGCCCCCCCCCCCGCCGGCCCCCCCCCCCCGCGCGGGGGGCGGGCGCCACCCCGCCCCCCCCCCCCCCACCCCCCCCCCCCCCCCCCCCCCCCCCCCCCCCCCCCCCCC
>NZ_JBEHZD010001330.1:0-16682 GCF_040240285.1 Streptomyces sp. HSW2009
CTCTGCAGTTGTCCGCACAGCGCACATACGCACGTCTCGGTGACCTTCGGGCGAGGAGAGCTGGCGAGGTGAGCCGGGGAGACCCGCCTCCCCTCATCCTGGACGCGGGGTGGGCACACAGCTGATGAAGCATGCGCGAGGCGCGTGGGCCCAAGCGCTGGAACACACCACCAGTGAGGGTGACGGAAGAGCCGCGAACGTGCTGTGACCACGGGCGCAGACGGAGGAGATTCGATGATCCCGCTCTCGCATGCACAGCAGCGACTGTGGTTCCTCAACCGGTTGGAAGGCCCCAACGCGACCTACAACATGCCGGCGGTACTGCGGCCAACCGGTGCGCTCGACCGTTCCGCGCTCGTCGCAGCGCCCCAGGACCTGATCGACCGGCACGAACCGCTGCGCACGGTCTTCATCGACCGAGACGACATGCCCTACCAGCACATCATCGAGCCGGGTGATGCCCGGATCGATGTGACCATCACCAAGGCCGGGCCAGTGGACTTCACCGACCGGATCACCGAGCTGGCCGCTCGGCCCTTCGATCTGGCGACCGAGATACCCGCGGGCCGGGCTGTTCGCAGTGGCCAAGCAGGAACACGTGCTGGCTCTGGTGAACCATCACATCGCTGCGGACGGCTGGTCGATGGCCCCACTGGCCCATGACCTCACCACGGCACGTAGACCGCGCTGGTCCCGGCCCGCATCCGCCCGTGCACGCTGTCCGCATGTCGGGTCGACCCGAACACGAGCGCGCCACCCCCGGGCCAGCGCAACTCGGCGTGCCCGACCTCACCGTGCTCATCCGGCGCGGCGACCACCTCGGCGAAGCCCAACACGTCGACCAGGAAGCGCAGGGCCGCCCTCGTGTCGTCGTAGTGCAGAACTGGCCATACGGATGAAGGGAGTTGAGTTGCTTCGGTCGCCATACCGCTCATCGTAGGGTCGTACGTGGTTGTGTATGCCCGACGCCCGGGCCTCGGGGCGACCGGAGATGCACGACACGGGATGGGTGGCACCGGCCGGGAGCGCGGTCGAGCACCGCTGTCTGTCGACGGAGCGGCACAGGGTTAGAGGGCGTTCCCGAGGGAGCGGCGCAGGGTGGCGTGTTCGCGCGAGCCTTGGCCGCGGGGTTCGTTGGTTGGTGGTGCGGGTGGGAGGGGCCGGTTGCTGCGTGGTTGTGCCGCGCCAGGCACCCCGCTCCACGACGCCCTCCCCTACTCCCTACCTCCGCGCGGCGCCTCCCGCGACCTCCACTCCAACCCAGCCCACATCACGGTTCGCGGGTCAGTCGCCGGAGGGCGAGGACCTGGCTGCCGGCGAATCCTGCGACGTCTGCGGCGACCGTTGCGAGGGTGAGCAGGGCGAGGACGCTCGCCGCGGTGGCCGACGCCACGGCCAGCGCACCGGCCGCGACGACGTTCGCCACGAATACCAGGCGGAGCCCTCCCGCCGCCGGGCGAAGGCTGAGCCGCCACACGAGGCCGGCCCAGACCACGACGGTCAGGCCGATGCCGAGCACGATGCTTTCCGGTAGCCGCACCGCAGTGGCGGTCAGCGGCGCGGTCGAGGCGACCAGCAACCCGACGAGCAAGCAGTAGAGCGCATCAGCGCGAAGACTCAACCGACCAAGTCGACTCCCAGACATGTGGGAGAGGTTAGTGGGTGGTGGAGGGTTCGGCTCCGTACGGTGCCTGGTTGGGTGCGTGGTCTGCCCGGTCGGTCGGGGCAAGCATCCGTCGCGTTGCCGTAGTACCGGCGCACCGTGGTCGGAGGGTTGCACGGCGAGCCGCGGCCCGGTCATGGGCGAGGCGTCTTCCCCCGGGCAGGCCAGAATCACACTTGTCGGGCCCGCCGGCGCGTTCTTAACGTGGCCGGGACTCTACACACAACAGCACGAAGCGCCATGAAGACATACGGGGGAGCGCGATGGGGCGCCGCGAAAGAGCAGTCGATCCGGCTGCGGGGCCGGTCCAACGATTTGCGTACGCGTTACGGATGCTTCGGCGGGATGCGGGCGGTCCCACCTATCGGGAGATGGCGCGCAGCGCCGGCTACTCGGCGACTTCGCTGTCGCAGGCCGCATCCGGAGAACAACTGCCTTCGCTGGCCGTGGCGTTGGCCTACGTGCGGGCGTGCGACGGCGACCAGGACGAGTGGCAGCGGCGCTGGCAGGAAGCGGCTCAGGAGGTGCCCGACCGCGAGGAAGAGGATGCGGACGCGCCATCGCCGTATCAGGGTCTGGACCGGTTCGAACCCGGTGATCACGAACGGTTCTTCGGGCGCACCGCGCTCGTCGCCGAGCTGTGTGAGCTCATGCTCGCCCAGCGCTTCGCCGCGGTCTTCGGGCCGTCCGGCAGCGGCAAGTCGTCCCTCCTGCGCGCCGGGTTGGTCCCCGCGCTGCGCACCGCGGAAGGTCCCCCGGCGGCGATCCGCATCCTGACCCCCGGGGAACACCCGATGCGCAGCCACGCACGGGCGTTGCGTCCCCAGGGCACGGCGGGGCACACCGTTGTCGTCGTGGACCAGTTCGAGGAGGTCTTCACACTGTGCCGGGACCCCGACGAGCGCGCCGAGTTCCTTGCCGCGCTGCTCACCGCGCGGCAGCCGGACAGCCGGCTGCGCGTCGTGATCGCCGTACGGGCTGACTTCTACGGGCGCTGCGCCGAGCACCAAGCCCTCGCTGATGCGCTGCGGGATGCGAACCTGCTGGTGGGGCCGATGAGCCCGGCCGAGTTGCGCGAGGTCATCGTCCGTCCGGCGCAGCTCGCCGGGCTGATCGTGGAGCGTGAACTGACGGCCCGTCTCGTTGAAGAAGTGGGCCGCGAACCGGGCGGCCTGCCCCTGCTCTCCCACTGTTTGCGCGAGACGTGGCGGCGCCGACGCGGCCGAGTCCTTACGGTGCAGGCGTACGAAGCGGCAGGCCGGGTGCACGGGGCGATCGCGAAGACCGCCGAGGAGGTCTACGCCGGGTTCTCCGCCGATCAGGCCGAGTTGGCCCGCCTCATACTGCTGCGGCTGATCACGCCCGGTGAGGGTTCACCGGACACCCGTCGCCCTCTCGACCGTACGGAACTGAGCTTCGCACCGGCCGACGAAGTGGCCCTGGTACTCGACCACTTGGCCCGGGCCCGTCTCATCATCCTCGATGAGAACACCGTCGACCTCGTACACGAGGCGCTCATCACGTCCTGGCCCCGACTGCACGCCTGGGTCGAGGAGGCACGCGAGCGGCTGCACGTCCATCGGCGCCTGACCGAGGCCGCGCACGCTTGGGTGGACTTGGACCGGGACGCGGGGGCCCTGTACCGGGGTACGCGGCTGGCGATGGCCGACGAGCACCTGGTGGGTGAGCCGCTGACGCCCATGGAGCAGGAGTTCCTGTCCGCTGGTCGTACCACCCGCAGCAGGGAGCTCCGACATCGCCGTGCCCTGCTGGCCGTCCTCGCCACCCTTCTCGTCCTCGCGCTCATCGCGGGTGCCGCCGCCTGGCAACAGTCCCGTACCGGTGAGCGCCGCCACCGTGAGTCCGAGGCCCAGCGGATCGCCGCGATGGCCGACAGCCTGCACCCCACCGATCCGGTCACGGCAGCCAGGCTGAGCGTCGCGGCCTGGCGGCTCGCCCCCACCGTCGAGACCCGGTCGGCGGTGCTGGCGGCGCTCAACACCCGGGAGCGGGACGTCTTCAGGGTTCCGGAACGCGACGCCCGCTCCACCGTCCGCCGCATCACCGGCAACGGGCGGACCCTGGTGTCGGCCTCCGGTGACCACGTGCGCGTCTGGGACCTGCGCACCCACCGCCTCACCCACGTCTATCCGGGGCCCGGCGAGCGGTTGTCCGGACCTGATGAGGATGTGATCAGTCCGGATGGTCGGACCTTGGTCCTCGGCAGTGAGGACACCCTCAGGGTGTGGGACATCCGCGCCGGCCGGATGGTGGCCACCCTGCCCACGGAGCAGCCGGTGACCGCCGCGTTCAGCGGAGACGGGCGCAGCCTTGTGACGAGTGGCGCGCGCGAGGTGCAGGTGTGGGACGTGGCGACGCTGCGGCTGCGGCTGCGCGTTCCGGTCGGTGGTGGTGACGGGGGTGCCTCGTATTCGGCGATCAGCACGGACGGGCGGCGACTGGCGGAGTGCAGCGCCCAGCACCCCCTGCGGATCTGGGACGTCGCCCGCCACACCCCACTGGACCTGCCGTGGACGGCCAAGTACGGCTGGGGCTCGTGCTCGCGGAGCCGGCTCACGTTCTCACCGGACAACGCCACCCTCGTGTTCGACGGTCCCGGTGGCATGCGGGTGTTGGACGTCGCCTCGGGACGCGAGCTCGCTGCCCGGGGAGCGGAGGAGCAGGCCGACATGCGGTTCAGCCCGGACGGCACCTTCATGACGTCGGTCAACGAAGAGGGTCACGTCCTGATGTGGCGCTTCGCGCTGCCCAACATCACTCCGGTTTTCCGTCACACCCTCAAGAACCAGACCGCTGATCACTACGAGATCGACTTTGCCGCGGGGGTGATCCGCTACCTCGACAGCTCGCGTACGGATGTACGGTCCTTGGCGCTGGGCCAGGTCACCACGGCCGGCTGGCGCCGGTGGCCAACGGATGCCGCGCTGTTCTCCCGGGACGGCCAGACGTTGGCGACTCTGCGCGCCCCGCGGAAGGCGGTGGGCGAGCGGAACCTCACCCTCTGGGACACCCGGACCGGCCGGTCCTTGCTCACGATGCCGGAACAGCCGTGCCCCGTCGATTCGGCCGACCCCGAGGCAGCGTCCGACGGGTCCCAAGCCCAGGAACCGCGCGCCAGCGAGGAGAAGCTCACCGTCGACGGTGCGGATCTCGATGCCCCGTCGGAAGGTGTGGAGGACGTCGACTGCATCAACGCGATGGCACTGAGCGCTGACGGCCGCTTCTTCGCATACGCCCGAAGCAGTACCGCCCCCGACGCTTCCGCCGGTCAACGCATCACTGTCTGGGACGTATCGGCACGCCGCAGGAGTGCGAGCATCGTCATCCGGCCCGACCGAGACGACATGACCTCAGTTCACTCACTGGCCATGAGCCCCGACGGCCGCACCCTGTACGTGGCCCGGTCGGGCGCGCGCGAGGACGTCGAGGTCTGGGACGTACCGCGGAACAAGCGCCTCCGGACGCTGCGGAACACGCCCGTCACGGGCCTGGCCCTCCGCGGTGACCAGCACCTGCTCGTCACCGGGCAGGGCCAGGTGACCAACCCGTGTACGGCACAGACGCATTACCGCGCCCTCGGCGACGACATCGCCGACGTGCTGGCCTTCAGCCCGGACGGGGCGCGCTTCGCGGCGGGTGACGCCCGGGGGCACGTCAGCGTGTGGAACGGCGGGGTGCGTGATCGGCTGGGGGTGATGGGCACCACGCCCGGCGAGGCCGTCACCGCGCTCGCCTTCTCGCCGGACGGCAACACCCTGGCGGTGGCCGGGAGCGACGGCACCGTGCAGCTCTGGGACGTGGCCTCAAGCCGTCCGCTCGGCTCTCCCCTGCCCACTCCGGGCGACCTCCCGCGGGCGCTCGCCTTCAACCAGAACGGCACCGTGCTGTACGTGGCGGGCTCGCACGTACGGGTCCGCGCGTACGACATCGCTCCTGCCGAGGCGGCCCGGCAGGTCTGTACCCGCGCCGGCTCGGGGCTCTCCCGCGCGGACTGGAAGAAGTACCTGCCGGGGATTCCGTACCGCAGGACCTGTTGATCGGCCCGAGGCGGTTCCGTCGGCGGGGAGCTTCGGTCCCGGTGCGGTGCTCGGAAGGTGCTGGTGGGGCCGGTGTCCGGCCGTCGTGGAGGGCTGGTGGATGGCTGCGCGTGGCGAGCAGGTCCGCTCGGGAATTGAAAAGTCCCAGGTGAGGGGGGTGCTAATCAATGGTGGCCGGAGAAAGCTCGGTGATGTCAGCGGATCGGCCAGCGCAGCGTCCGGCTGCGAGCGGGACGGTCTTCGTGCCCGTACGGCCCGTCCGATGACCTTCAGCACCCGGAACGCCCTGTACTGCTTCCGGGCGCTGTGCCACCCATCACCGAAAGGGATACGACACCCATGACCAAGACGATGCGTGCGCTCGTCCCCGCCGCCCTCGCCGGCGCGCTCCTCCTCGGCGGGGTCGCCTCCGCCACGGCCGCCCCGGTTTCGAGCCCGGCCGCCGCTACCGAGGACGGCCAGTCCACGCTCAGCTCCCGCTGCATCTACGGCAGCATCGGCTACTACTGCGGCTACCACAAGGGTTCGAAGTACGCCGACTACGGCGACCGCGGTAACCACGTGAAGGAGATCCAGGCTCTGCTGCGTGACGTCTGGGGCTACAGCGTCGGTTCGTCAGGCATCGACGGTGACTTCGGGAAGGACACCAGGAATGCGGTGAAGGCGTTCCAGAATGGCCACGGTCTCAAGCCGGACGGCATCGTCGGCCCCGACACGTGGAAGAAGCTGCGCGGCTGATTCCCCATGGTGCGCCCTCCCGGGGGGGCTGCCCCAGGCGTAGTCACCTAGCGCATCGACAGGTGATCACGGCTGGGCAGTGATCGGGCGCACGGTCCGGCCGGGGTGAAGCCCCGGCCGGACCACACCCGCACCATCCGTCCGTCCAACGACACCACGCACACGGCGGCCCGAACGACTCCGGGTGCTCACCACCCACAACCCAAAGGGGCATCCACACATGGCGAAGGCACTCCGCGCACTCGTACCCGCCGCTCTCGCCGGCTCACTCCTACTCATCGGAAGCACCTCCGCCAACGCGACTCCGACTTCCCACCCCACCACCACTCAGGACGGTCAGCATTCGGCCACCGGCCGTCACTACTGCGGCTACCACCACGGAGTCGGACCCCTCCGGCTCGGCGACCAAGGCAGCGCCGTGAGGCAACTTCAATGTCTGCTGAAGGAGCAGGGCTACTACACCGGCCCGATCCACGGCTACTTCGACGAAGCCACCGAGAAGGCGCTAAAGGCATTCCAGCGTGACCACGGTCTCAAGGCGGACGGCATCGTCGGTCCCAACACGTGGAAGAAGCTGCGCAGTTGACCCATACCGCGCATCAACCACCCCAGCCGGCAGGTGCCCGGCTGGGGCTCTCGTCAGCGGCGCCAGGGCCGCACGGAACCGGCTTGGCCGGGGGTTCGCGGGGATGGCCGTGCTGCGGCGTCCTCCCCCAGACGGTGGGCGAGGGCGCCACGAGCGGACGTACGAGAAGTGCGCGGCGCGATGCGATGAGCGGCGGCTCGTACGACGCCGACGTTCGATGTCGAGGGCGCCCGCCCCTCGACCGTCAGCGGATCACTCCCGGGGCACATCGATGAGCAGGTGAATGCCGTCGATCAGCGCCTGCGCCTGGCCCTCGGGCCAGTCCGCGATCCGGTCTTCGAGGTGTCGGGTCAGCGCGTCGCGCAGCCCTGCGACCGTGGTGCGGCCCTTCGCGGTCAGGGAGAGCAGGGTGGCGCGGCCGTCGTGGGGGTCGGGGCCGCGTTCGATGAGGCCCGCGGTTTCGAGGCGGTCGGCGTAGCGGCTCGCGCCGGACCGGTCGATGCCCACCTCGTCGGCCAGGCGCGCCGCCGATTGCGGTCCGAGCCTGGCCAAACCGCTGAGCACCCGGTAGGTCTGCCGGTCGACGCCCGGCGGCGCCTCGTCCAGGACCGCGTCGTAGAGCGCGCTCCGGTTGCGCCGCAGCAGCAACTGTCCCAGTGCCTGTTCCAGGTCGCGCGCCAAGCCTGTGTTCGCCATCCGGCAATAATACGTGCGAAACGCACGGGTTGGGGGGTAGGTTATTGCGTGCAAGTCGCACGCACTTCTTCTGGGGGTTTCGTGGTCATGAGTCATGTACTGACCAAGCAGCGTCGTAGCGCACTGATCGGTCCCGTGCTGGTGCTGGCCACGCTGGTCTCCAGCCTCATCAGCTCGTTCGGGGCACCGCTGATCCCCACCGTCGCCCACGAGTTCCATGCGTCGCTAAGTACGGCGCAGTGGTCGCTGACCGTGGCGCTGCTGGTCGGCGCGGCGAGCTCCCCGGTCCTTGGCCGGCTCGGCGACGGGCCGCGGCGGCGGGTGACGCTACTCGGCGGCTTGGCCGTGGTCACGGTGGGCGGCGTCGTGGCCGCCCTGGCCAGTGGCTGGGGCGGTGGGCTCGGGCTGCTGCTTGTCGGCCGTGGGTTGCAGGGCGTCGGCCTCGGCCTCGCACCGTTGGCGATGGCCACCGCGCGGGACGAGCTGCCCAAGGCCGAGGTGGCGCCCATGATCGCGCTGCTGTCGGTGTCGGCCGGCGCCGGCCTCGGTGCGGGTTACCCGATCAGTGGGTGGGTGGCCGACGTGTGGGGGCTGGCGGGTGCGTACTGGTTCGGCGCGGTCGTGTCGGGCCTTGCGCTGCTGTGTACCGCCGTGGTCCTGCCGTCGAGCGCGCGGCGCGGCGCCCTCGACCCGCTCGACTGGGTGGGCGCCGCACTGCTCGCCCTGGCGCTGGTCACCGTACTGGTGGCGGTGGCGGAGGGGACCCGGTGGGGTTGGGGCTCACCGGCGGTCGTCAGCCTGCTGGTGGCCGGGGTCGTGCTCGGCGCGGGGTGGGTCCGGCAGCAGTTGCGCGCCGAGCATCCGCTGGTCCAACTGCGTCTGCTGCGTCACCCTTCGGTGCTCTCCGCCGATGCCTGTGCCCTGGTGCTGGGCATCGCGATGTACATGGTGCTTTCGGGGGTGACGGAGTTCGTGCAGTCCCCCCGCTCGGGTGGGTTCGGGTTCTCCGCGTCGGCCGTCGTGGCCGGCCTCGTCCTCATCCCGCTGTCCGTCTTCATGCTGGCCAGCTCCCGCGCCCTGCCCGCCCTGGTGGCCCGCATGGGGATACGGGCGGTGTTGGTGCTCGGCTGTCTGGTGGCCGCGGTGGGGTGTGGGTTCTTCGCCGTCTTCCACGGTGCCCTGTGGCAGGCGTTCGTCATGACGGGTGTGTTGGGCGTGGGCCTCGGCACCACCTTCGCCGCGATCCCCGGCCTGATCGTACGGGCCGTCCCCGCCCGGGAGACGGGCAGCGCCCTGGGTTTCTACCAGGTGGTCCGCTTCACCGGCTTCTCGCTTGGCAGTGCGCTCGCCGCCACCGTGCTGGCCGCCCAGGCCGGCGGCGACGGTCACCCTGCGGAGGGTGGCTACACCTCGGTGCTGTGGGTCTCCGCCGGCTTCTGTGTGGTCGCCGCCGCCCTCGCCGGGTTTCCGCCCGACCGCGCCGCGGGGGGGGGGGGCCCCCCCCCGCCCCCCCCCGCGCCGGGGGGGGGGGGGCGGGGGGGCGCCCCCCGCGCCGCCCGGGTTGATCGCGATGCCGACCTGCGGCGGCAGGCCGCGGGCGAACTCGACGGCCGGGGCGACGGTGAAGGACAGCCGGCCGCCGGTCACCTGCTGGAGCTGTGCTTCGGAGCTGAAGACCGGGACGTAGGCGGCGCCGTCCAACTCGATGGTGGCCAGGTCCAGGTGCGGGCTGGTCTGGTCCCCGCCGCGGGGCAACGGCACCCATATCGGGCTGCGCGCGAGGACCTCGACGATGCGGGCGCCGGCCGCGGCCTGCTGCTGCCCCTCGGGTCCCAGCGCGCGCGAGGCGGCCAGCACCTCTTCGAGTTCGTTGCACGGGAAACCGCCGGCAGCCGGGGTGGTTTCGTGTCGCTCAGGGATGCTCATCTCGTCCAACCGCCGTCTCGTCCGACCTGCCTACGCACCTTAACGGCTCCGTACGACACCGCTGGCCCGCCCGCCACCCGCACGGTAAACGGTGTGCGGCGGGTGGCCTCCCGGGGGAGGACGCCGCAGGGTGCGCCCCCGTTGCCCGCCCGGTCACCGGGGGTGCGCGGGCGCGCTCCCACCTCTCTCCCGCACCCGTGCCAGGCCCGATCCCCGTGCTGCCGTGCCGGCCGCGACTCCCCGAGCGACGGCCCGGTCGCCCGGCTGCCCGGCTGCCCGGATCACGGCCCCGTGGCCCGGTCGCCCCAGTTCCGGCTGCCCGGATCACGGCCCCGCCGCATGGCCGCCCCACCCCTCCTGACGCCCGGCTCATGGGGCCCCCGCCCCACCGCCATGCCGCTGTGCCGCTGTGTCACCCGCGGCGCAGCAGCCGAGGGCCCCGTGGCCCGCCGCCTCACCGGCTCAGTCGCGGGCGGCCCCGCGACCCGGATCGAAAGGCGCATCACAGGCGGTGCCGCACGTCGTGCCGCAGGCAGCACCGCACCCCGTACCGGAAGTCGCGTCGCACGCGGCGTCACAGCCGGCGCCGCAACAAGCCGTGTCCGAGGTCTCATCGGTCTCATCGGAATCGAAGGTGATCGCGGCCAGGGCCCCGGCCGCCGCGCGGTCCAGGAGCACGGTCGACGCGCAGCCCGGCGGCGGGCTGCCGGTCAGGGCGCGGGTGCGCAGCCGGGCCGCCGCGGCCCGGTGCCTGCGGAAGGCGTACGCGGAGACCCTGCGGCCCCGGGCCGCCTGCCCGGCCAGCGCAAGGCCGGGGTCCACGTCCAGCAGCACCAGGTGCAACGCGGCGCCGCGGCGGCGGGCGCCGCGGGCCAGCCAGTGGCGCACCCAGGGCAGGGTGCCGCAGTCGTGGACGACGACGCTGGCCCCGGAGCGCACGGCGCGGCGCAGCCCCGCGTAGTGCGCCAGGCGCACCAGTGGCCGGTAGACGGGGTAGCCGACCCAGCCGGGCATCATCCGCTGCCAGCGGTCCCTGGTGTCCTGCGAGTCCACCCGCCACACCGGGCCGCCGGCGGCGCCCCGGCCTAACAGCACCCGGCTCATCAGGGTGCTCTTGCCGCTGCCGGGCAGCCCGGAGACGACCAGCAGGTCCCCGGTGGCGTACCGCAGCTCCCGCACTGGACCGGGCCCGTCCGGCCGCGCCGCGGGGGGTGGGGCGACCGGCGCCGCGGGAGTGGCTGGGGTGGCGGAGCCCGCCCGGGCTGGTACTGCTGGGGCGGCCGGGGCGGCACCGCCTTCGTGAGAGCGAGGGGCCGCACCCCCCGCACGGGAACGGGGAACCGCACCACTCTCGCGAGAGCGAGGAACGGTGGTCGGGCGCGGGACCGGGCGCGGAGCCGAAGCGGCGAGTCCCGGGACGACGGGCTCCTGGGCAACGGGCGCCGGGCCCGCGGGCTCCACCCGGCGCCACCCCCCACCGCGCAGATCGATGACGGTCGGCCCGCGCCCCATCGGCAACGTCTCCCCCGGGTGCCGCTCGCGGTGCCGCACGGGTGGCGGCGGCAGCGAAGAGGAGGAAGCTGGAGGTGGTACCAGCGCGGGCACCTCGGGCCCCGCCTGCATGCCCTGACCCTGCAACGTGATCATCCTCCCCGAGCGCAACGGCGGCGGTCACCACGGTTCGTGTCCACCGAGTGTAAAGAAGAGGTAATGAACCCCACAGTGAATCGGATGCCGGACCGGGGGTCCATCGCACGGCCGTCCGTGTCATGATGTGCGCGCAACTGCATACCGGCCGCTCGAATCCATGCGGGAGAGTTCCTGGACCTGCGGTGATCCCCGCGATCACCCGCCGCCCGGGACGCCGAAGGAGCAAGTCCTCCCTTGAATCTCTCAGGCCCCGATACCGCGTGGACGAGGCAGATCTGAAAAGCGAGCCGTTCCTACGGCTCCACCCAAGGTGCAAGCCGGGCCCCACGCCAGGGGTCATGGCGAACCTCTCAGGTTCCGATGACAGATGGGGAGGATGTCCTCGCCAGCCCTGCCCACCCTTGGGAGTCCGCAACCGATGAGCAGCCTGCCCGATTCTCCGCGCCGCACCGCCCTGGACGCGACCCACCGCGCGCTCGGCGCCACCATGACCGACTTCGCGGGCTGGGACATGCCGCTGCGCTACGGCAGTGAGCGCGAGGAGCACACCGCCGTCCGCACCCGCGCCGGCCTCTTCGACCTCTCCCACATGGGCGAGATCACCCTGACCGGTCCGCAGGCCGCCGACGCGCTGGACTTCGCGCTGGTCGGCAACCTGTCGTCGGTGGCCGTCGGCCGCGCCCGGTACACGATGATCTGCGACGCCGACGGCGGCATCCTGGACGACCTGATCGTCTACCGGCTCGCCGACCAGACGTACCTGGTGGTCGCCAACGCCTCCAACGCCCAGGTGGTGCTGGACGCGCTGACCGAGCGCGCCGCCGGCTTCGAGGTCTCCGTGCGCGATGACCGCGACGCCTACGCGCTGCTCGCCGTGCAGGGCCCCGAGGCCCCGGGCATCCTGAAGTCGCTGACCGACGCCGACCTGGACGGGCTCAAGTACTACGCGGGCCTGCCGGGCACCGTCGCGGGCGTACCCGCGCTGATCGCCCGTACCGGGTACACCGGCGAGGACGGCTTCGAGCTGTTCGTGGCCCCCGGCGACGCCGAGCCGCTGTGGCAGGCGCTGACCGCGGCCGGCGAGCAGGTCGGGCTGATCCCCTGCGGCCTGGCCTGCCGCGACACGCTGCGCCTTGAGGCGGGCATGCCGCTGTACGGGCACGAGCTGACGACGTCGACCACCCCGTTCGACGCGGGTCTGGGGCGCGTGGTGAAGTTCGAGAAGACGACGAACGAGGGCCGCTTCGTGGGCCGCGAGCCGCTGGCTGCGGCGGCCGAGCGGGCCGAGCAGGCCCCGCCGCGCAAGCTGGTCGGCCTGATCGCCACCGGCCGTCGGGTGCCGCGCGCCGGCTTCTCGGGGGTGGCCGCGGACGGCACGGTGATCGGCGAGGTCACCTCGGGCGCCCCCTCCCCCACCCTCGGCAAGCCGATCGCCATCGCCTACGTGGACGCGGCGCACGCCGCCCCCGGCACCGAGGGCGTGGCCGTCGACATCCGCGGCACGCACGAGCCGTACGAGGTCGTCGCGCTCCCCTTCTACAAGCGCCAGCGCTAGCCGCCCACGGGCGCCAGCGCCAGCCGCTGCCGCCGGCCACGGCCGTACCGGGCATCCCTTTCGCAACGGCGCAATGGGTTCCGGCGGCTTTGAGCCGTTCCCCTTTGGGCCGTTCCACCCGTTTTCCCACCCCCTCGCACGAGCACGCCATCGCGTACAGGAGAATCAGGTCATGAGCAACCCCCAGCAGCTTCGCTACAGCAAGGAGCACGAGTGGCTGTCGGCCGCCACGGACGGCGCGTCGACGGTCGGCATCACCGAGCACGCGGCAGGTGCGCTCGGCGATGTCGTCTACGTCCAGCTCCCCGAGGTGGGCTCGGAGGTCACCGCGGGCGAACCCTGCGGTGAGCTGGAGTCGACCAAGTCGGTCAGCGACCTGTACGCGCCGGTATCGGGCGAGATCACCGAGGTCAACCAGGACGTCGTGGACGATCCATCGCTGGTGAACACGGCCCCCTTCGAGGGTGGCTGGCTCTTCAAGGTCAAGGTGTCGAGCGAGCCGGACGACCTGCTGTCGGCCGACGAATACACCGCCTTCACCGGCAACTGAGCAACCTTCCACCGCCCTGACGACTCTGATCTGATCGGGATGTCGATGTCGCCTTTTAACAGTTCCCTCCACGAGTTCGACCCGGACGTCGCCGCCGCTGTCGACGCCGAGCTCCACCGCCAGCAGTCCACCCTGGAGATGATCGCGTCGGAGAACTTCGCTCCGGTCGCCGTCCTGGAGGCCCAGGGCTCGGTCCTCACCAACAAGTACGCCGAGGGCTACCCCGGCCGCCGCTACTACGGCGGCTGCGAGCACGTGGATGTCATCGAGCAGATCGCCATCGACCGCATCAAGGCGCTGTTCGGCGCCGAGGCGGCCAACGTGCAGCCGCACTCCGGTGCCCAGGCCAATGCGGCGGCGATGTTCGCGCTGCTCAAGCCGGGCGACACGATCATGGGCCTGAACCTGGCGCACGGCGGGCACCTGACCCACGGCATGAAGATCAACTTCTCCGGCAAGCTCTACAACGTGGTCGCGTACCACGTGGACGAGCAGACCGGGCAGGTCGACATGGACGAGGTCGAGCGGCTGGCCAAGGAGCACCGTCCGAAGCTGATCGTGGCGGGCTGGTCAGCCTACCCGCGCCAGCTCGACTTCGCCGCCTTCCGCAAGGTCGCCGACGAGGTCGGTGCGTACCTGATGGTCGACATGGCGCACTTCGCCGGTCTGGTGGCGGCGGGGCTGCACCCCTCGCCCGTGCCGCACGCGCACGTGGTGACCACCACCACGCACAAGACGCTCGGCGGCCCGCGCGGCGGTGTGATCCTCTCCACGGCCGAACTGGCCAAGAAGATCAACTCGGCGGTCTTCCCCGGTCAGCAGGGCGGCCCTCTGGAGCACGTCATCGCGGCGAAGGCGGTCGCCTTCAAGATGGCGGCGTCCCCGGAGTTCACCGAGCGCCAGCAGCGCACCCTTGAGGGTGCCCGCATCCTCGCCGAGCGGCTGTCGCAGGCCGACGTCGGCGAGGCGGGCGTCGCGGTGCTCTCCGGCGGCACCGACGTGCACCTGGTCCTGGTGGACCTGCGCAACTCGGACCTGGACGGCCAGCAGGCCGAGGACCGGCTGCACGAGGTCGGCATCACGGTCAACCGCAACGCCATCCCGAACGACCCGCGCCCCCCGATGATCACCTCGGGCCTGCGGATCGGCACCCCGGCGCTGGCCACCCGCGGTTTCCAGACCGAGGACTTCCGCGAGGTCGCCGACATCATCGCGGAGGCCCTCAAGCCGTCCTACGACGCCGCTGCGCTCCGTGAGCGGGTCACCGCGCTGGCCGCCAAGCACCCGCTGTACTCCACGCTGTAATCTCCGCGGCTTGGCGTCTTGCACGGGGCACCGCGCACACTGGTAGTGGGCCGGTGCCCCGTGTCACGTCCGGACGGGGCTCCCACCGGCCCGTGCCAGCGGCGGAGCCACCGTCGCCGGCCGCGGGCCCACCGGCCCCGCCCGACCCGCACGCACCACGTACTCACCACGCTCCGTCACCCCCCGCACCCCTCACGAGCGGTCCCGCAGTGCCAGCGGGGCCCGCCCCTCCGCCGCCCACGGGGCGCAGCCGCCCATCCCACCGGGGCCGTCCCGGTCCGGCCGCCCGCACGCCCCGTCCGCGAGGCATCTCACTCCCAAGCCCCATACGCGCGGAACCCGCCCGTCCCCCGCGCCCCTCTCTCCCTCCGCACTCCCGAACCACCCACACCGAGCAGACAAAGGGGTCAGCCACCGTGGCCATCTCCGTATTCGATCTCTTCTCCATCGGCATCGGTCCCTCCAGCTCCCACACCGTCGGCCCGATGCGCGCGGCGCGGATGTTCGTACGCCGCCTGAAGAACGAGGGCCTCCTCGCCCACACCACCGCCATACGGGCCGAGCTCTTCGGCTCGCTCGGCGCCACCGGCCACGGGCACGGCACGCCGAAGGCGGTCCTGCTCGGGCTTGAGGGGTACGCGCCGAAGACCGTGGACGTGGAGCGCGCCGACGACGAGGTCGCGCGCATCCGCCAGACCAAGCGGCTGCGGCTGCTGGGCGCGGAGATCGGCACCGACCACGAGATCGACTTCGACGAGCCGAACGAACTGATCCTGCACCGCCGCAGGTCACTGCCGTACCACGCGAACGGCATGACGCTCTTCGCGTACGACGCGGACGGCCTGCCGCTGCTGGAGAAGACGTACTACTCGGTGGGCGGCGGCTTCGTGGTGGACGAGGACGCGGTCGGCGAGGACCGGATCAAGCTGGACGACACGGTGCTCACCCACCCGTTCCGCACCGGCGACGAACTGCTGCGGCTCTCCCGCGAGACGGGCCTCTCCATCTCCGGCCTGATGCTGGAGAACGAGAAGGCGTGGCGCACCGAGGAGGAGATCAGGGCCGGGCTGCTGGAGATCTGGCGGGTCATGCAGGCGTGTGTGACGCGCGGCATGTCCCGTGAGGGCATCCTGCCCGGCGGCCTCAAGGTCCGCCGCCGCGCCGCGACGGCGGCCCGCGCGCTGCGTGCCGAGGGCGACCCGGCGGCGCACGCGATGGAGTGGGTGACGCTGTACGCGATGGCGGTCAACGAGGAGAACGCGGCCGGCGGCCGGGTGGTGACCGCCCCCACCAACGGGGCGGCCGGCATCATCCCCGCCGTGCTCCACTACTACGTCAACTTCGTCGCGAAGAACTCGACCCAGAGCGAGCAGGAGGACGGCATCGTCCGCTTCCTGCTGGCGGCCGGCGCGATCGGCATGCTGTTCAAGGAGAACGCGTCCATCTCCGGCGCGGAGGTCGGCTGCCAGGGCGAGGTCGGCTCGGCCTGCTCGATGGCGGCCGGCGGCCTGGCCGAGGTCCTGGGCGGCTCCACGGAACAGGTGGAGAACGCGGCCGAGATCGGCATGGAACACAACCTGGGTCTGACCTGCGACCCGGTAGGCGGCCTGGTCCAAATCCCGTGCATCGAACGCAACGGCATGGCCTCGGTGAAGGCCGTGACCGCGGCCCGGATGGCCCTGCGCGGCGACGGCCGCCACCATGTCTCGCTCGACAAGGTCATCAAGACGATGAAGGAGACCGGGGCGGATATGAAGGTGAAGTACAAGGAGACGGCTCGGGGTGGGCTTGCGGTGAATGTCATCGAGTGCTGAGTGGTTGTGTCCGGGGATAGGGCCCCGGCCCCCGCGGGGGGGGGGGGGGGGGGGGGGGGGTTTTTGTTGGGGGGGGGGGGGGGGCCCCGGGGGGCGGGGGGGGGCGCCGCGGCCCCCCCCCCCCCCCCCCCACTTTTTTTT
>NZ_JBEHZD010001331.1:0-5123 GCF_040240285.1 Streptomyces sp. HSW2009
CGCGGCGGCGAGGCGGGTCCGGCGCGGGAGCGACGGCGAGGCGGGCCCGAGGCGGACCCGGCGCGCAAGCGGGACCGGGCGGACCCGGCGGCCGGCCCGCCGAGCGAGGCCCGCCTACTCGTCCTCGTCCTCGTCGTCCAGCCGGGCCAGCCAGGTCGCCAGCCGCTCCACCGGGATCTCGAAGTCCGGGTTGAGGTCGACGAACTCGCGCAGCCGCTCGGCGAGCCACTCGAAGGTGACCTCCTCCTCGCCGCGCCGCTTCTCCAGTTCCTCGATGCCGCGGTCGGTGAAGTACAAGGCGTGCTCCGCAAGAGACGAGAGAGACGATGACGGTGGGCCGGGCCGCCACCCACAGGAGTGCACCGCCCGCCCGCCTTCAGGATAGGCCCGCCCAGGACCCGCCCCGGCCCCACCGACCGGCCCTACGACATCGCGCTACCGGCCGGGTCCGGCCACTTCGCTCAACCGGAGAGCTGGGCCTGGAAGACGGCGCTGTTGAAGTACGCCCTGGCCTCCCGGATCAGGCCGTCGTCGGCCAGCTCGTAGATGTTGATGCCGGACCAGTTGACCGGCCTGCCGTCCAGCGCGACGGCGGCCCCGCGCCAGGCGACGGCGACGTGGTTGCCGACGGTGTGCGCCTCGGTGGGGGTCAGTCCGAGGAAGGGGCGGAAGCCCGGCAGGACGGAGGCGATGAAGGCGTGGATCGCCGCACGTCCGGTGATCGGAGCGGTCCCGACGGGGTCGTGGAAGACCCCGTCCTGCGCGAACGCCTTCGCCCAGGCGTCGGCGTCACCGTCCTGCGATGCCTGGAAGAACTGGAGGACGGCCGGGGGCATGGCGGGAAAGGTCATGGAGAAAGGTCCTTCGGATCGGTGGTCGTCACGGAGGGGACAGCGGGTGGGTGCCGGTGGCCGGCGACCGGCGGCGGTGCCCGCGCGGCCGTACGGTGCCCCTTCACCGCGGCGGGCCCGCGGGCGCGGACGCCACCGCAGGGGCGGCGGCAGGACCCTTGGGGTGCGGGCGGCTGCGGCGGCCGGCGAGTTGGACGCCGAGGGCGAGCGCCGCGGCGAGCGCGATGAGCGCACACACCCCCGGCCAGCCGAGGAGTGCGTAGCCGCGGATGCCGAGCCAGGAGCCTGCACTGCCGCCGAGGAACGAGCACGTCATGTACGCGGTGTTGAGGCGGCTGCGGGCCTCGGGGCGCAGCCCG
Source organism: Streptomyces sp. HSW2009 (assembly GCF_040240285.1). Classification (NCBI taxonomy): domain Bacteria; kingdom Bacillati; phylum Actinomycetota; class Actinomycetes; order Kitasatosporales; family Streptomycetaceae; genus Streptomyces; species Streptomyces sp. HSW2009. The sequence goes on from NZ_JBEHZD010001331.1 coordinate 1,211, forward strand.
AAGATGCGGGCCTGGTTGGCGACCTGGCTGCACTGCACCGCCACGTCGAGCAGCAGGAGCCCCGCGCCGAGTGCGATGAGCCCCGGCACGCCGCCCACAGACCCGATGGCGAGGACCGCGGCGGCGGCCAGCGTGGCGAGGGTGCAGCGGGCGTTCACGCGCTCCGCGCCGCGCCGGTCCACCCAGCGGCCCGCGGCCGGGGCGCAGCACATGCTGGCCGCGCCGATCAGCGCCAGGACGCCGACCGCCTGGGCGTCCATCCGGTAGTGCGGGCCGGTGATGAGCAGGGCGAGGGCGGTCCAGGCGGCGCTGAAGGCGCCGAAGAGGGTGGCCTGGTACAGCGCGGAGCGCCGTAGGGCCGGCTCGGTGCGCAGCATCCGCACGGTGTCGGCGAGCAACGCCGGGTACCGGTCGCGGGCGGGGGCGGCGGCGGCCGGCAGGGTCCGGCCGAGCACCAGCGCGAGCAGCGCGGTGAGCGCGGCGGCGACCAGGTACGGGGCGCGCCAGCCGAAGTGTTCGCCTAGCACCCCGCCGAAGGTGCGGGCCAGCAGGATGCCGCCGATCAGACCGCCTTGCAGGGTGCCGATCACCGCGCCGCGCCGGTCCGGGGCGACCGCGCCCGCGGCCATGGGCAGCAGCAGTTGGGGAACGACCGTCACCACGCCGACCGCGGCGCCGGCGGCGGCCAGCACGCCGGCGGCCGGGGCGAGTCCGGCGGTCAGCAGCGCGCCGGCGGTCAGCACCAGCAGGGTCGTGATCAGGGGGCGGCGCGGGAGCCGGTCGCCGAGCGGGACCAGCAGGAAGATCCCGACGGCGTAGCCAAGTTGGGTGAGGGTGGCCACGGCCGCCGCGGTGGACGGCGCGACGTCCAGTCCGTCGGCGATGAGCGGGGTCAGGGCTTGTGGGAAGTACACGTTCGCCACGCTGACGCCGCACGCCAGCGCCAGCACCAGCGGCATGCGCCGTCCCAGCCCGGCGGGCTCGGGAGGGGCGGGTGGGACGGGAGAGGCGGGCGGGCCAGTCCTGGACATCGCGGACTCCAATCGAACGAACTAGATGGTTCGAAAGCTGGGGAGAGCGTCGCAGACCGATCTCCGAACGTCAAACGAACCAGTTCGTTACCATCGCTGCATGGCATACGACTCCACGGCGACCAAGGAACGCATCCTCGCGGCGGCGGCCTCGGAGTTCGCCGCCCACGGCGTCGCCGGCGCCCGCGTGGACCGCATCGCCGCCCAGGCCAAGGCCAACAAGCGGGCGATCTACGACTACTTCGGCGACAAGGGCAAGCTCTTCGCCGCCGTCCTGGAACGCCTGATGGCCGACCTCGCCGAGGCCGTCCCGCCCGGCGACGAGGACCTGCCCGCCTACGCCGAGCGCCTCTTCGACTACCACCGCGCCCACCCCGAGGCGCTGCGCCTGCTCCTGTGGGAAGCCCTCGAACTCGGCGACCAGCCCGTACCTGGGGAAGCCGCCCGCACCCAGCACTACCAGGACAAGCTCCACGCCGCGCGGACCGCGGACGACGACGCCGATCCGCGCACCCGGCTGTTCCTCACCCTCGGCCTGGTCGGCTGGACCCTGGCCATGCCCCAACTCCGGCGCATGATCCTCGGCCCCGACCACAGCCTCGACGAACTCCGCCCCGCCATCGCGCGGGCCGTCCGGGCGCTGCCCGTTGAGGACGGGTCCACCGAGGACGGGGCCGGGCCGGCGTGACGCGGCACTGCGCCGAACCGGGGGAGCCGGCGGGCGGCGCGCGGGGACGCCGACGCGCAGGGCGATCGATGCACGGGGCGATCGTGCGCGGGGAGGCTCCGCCGCCCGTCAGGAGGACCAAGGCCGGCCAGGAGGACCAAGGTCGCCAGCAGGACCAAGGTCGCCAGGAGGGCCGCGGCCACCGACCGCCGGCCGGTCGACCGCCGGCGCCCGCCCTCCCCGGCAGCCCTCGTCACGCTGACCAGATCGTTCCGGAGCCAGCCTCGATCGAGCCTGTCATCGATACATCGGCGCTGGTCATGATGGGTGACATGAAGCGAGCACTCATCGTCATCGATGTCCAGGAGTCCTTCCGCGTCGCCCCCTTCTGGGACGACATGGGCAACCAGCAGATCGCGGAGCCGGTCAACGCCCTGGTCCGCGCCGCCCGCGCCGCCGGCGACCTCGTGGTGTGGGTCCTGCACACCGCACCCGGCAGCGGCACCTCCTTCGATCCGGAACTGGGGCGCGTACGGTTCCTGGACGAGTTGGAGCAGCCGGCGGACGGCGAGCCCGTCCTGCACAAGACCGTGCACAACGCCTTCACCACCACCAACCTCCAGCACCTGCTGACCCGGGCCGGCGTGGGCGAGGTGTGGCTGTGCGGCATCCGTACCGAGCAGTGCGTGGAGACCACCACCAGGCTCGCCAGCGACCTCGGCTACCAGGCGGTGTTCGTCACCGACGCGACCACCACCAACCCGGTCGGCGGCCTGAGCGCCGAGCAGATCATCGAGCGCACCGAGGCCGCCCTGCGCGACCGGTTCGCCCGCATCGCCACGGTGGCGGAACTGACGGCCGAACGGGAACCATCGACCGCGTGACCCACGTCGTCTTCGTCCTGCTGCCCGGCGTCCACCTCCTTGAGGTGGCGGGCCCCGCCCAGGTCTTCGCCAGCGCGAGCACCCACGGGCAGCCCTACCAGCTCAGTTACGTCGCCGAGCAGGAACAGGTCCCCAGCGCCCAGGGGCTGCCGCTGACCGCACGGGTCAGTTGGCCGCCCCTGGGCCCCGGCGACCTGGTGCTGGTCCCCGGCTGGCAGGCCGCCACACTGCGGGACGGCCCCGGCTTCGGCGCCGACACCCTGGAGCGGCTGCGCGCCCACCACGCCGCCGGCGGCACGGGCGCCAGCGGCTGCGCGGGCGCCGAAGCACTGGGCCGGGCCGGCCTGCTGCACGGCCGCCGTTGCACCACCCACCACGCCCACCAGGACGAACTGGCCCTGCGCTACCCGGACGCCACCGTGGTCCGCGACGTCCTGTTCACCGCGGACGACCGGGTGGTCACCTCCGCCGGCATCGCCAGCGGCATCGACCTCACGCTGCATCTGCTCGCCGTGCGCCACGGGCCCGCGCTGGCCGCTCAGGTCGCCCGCGACATGGTCGTCTACGCCCGCCGCAACGGCCACGAGCCGCAGACCAGCGCCATGCTGCGGTACCGCTCGCACCTGGACGACACCGTGCACCGCGTCCAGGACCTCATCGACACCCGCTTCGCCGAGCCGCTGACCCTGGCCCATCTGGCCGCCCAGGCGGGCGTCAGCCCGCGCACCCTCACCCGGCTGTTCGGCCGCGCCACCGGCGGCCTGACCCCGCTGCGCTACCAGCAGACGCTGCGCGTCGAGCACGCCACCCACCTGATCGACCACGGCGCGACGGTCGAGTCCGCCGCCCGCGACGTCGGCTTCGAGGACGCCAGGATGCTGCGCCGACTGCGCGCCCGAACCGGGGGCTGAACGGACGGCCCCGCCGCGTACGGGCTCCTTGGGCACGGGTTTCGCGCGCACGGGCTCCGTACGCGCCGCCTCCCCGCGTACGGATTCCTCGCGCACGGCTTCTGCCCGCACCGCCTCCCCGCGTACGGGCTCCCCGCGTATGGGCTCCTCCGCACCCCGCCTCCCCGCGCACGCACTCCGCGCGTACGCCCCCACCAACCGCCGAAGCCCCGTACGCGGGCGGCCCCTGTACATGCCGAGGGGGCCCGGCCCCCCCCCCGGGGGGGGGGGGGCCCGGCCGGGGGGGGGGGCCCCCCCCCCCTCCCCCGTTCTCGGCCGCCGCAGTGCCGTCATTTCTCTTCGACATTCACGAGCCCATTGATCGCCAACCGCCTCCGGAAACCGTCGACAAACGCTGTTCTTAGAGATCAACGAAGCCAC
>NZ_JBEHZD010001332.1:0-2134 GCF_040240285.1 Streptomyces sp. HSW2009
AGATGTGTAAAAGAGACCGCCACCGGCCCGGCCCGGCCGGGGGGGCGCCCGACCGACTCCCACCCACCCCGCAGCACCGCCGCACCAACCCGACCCAGCTCCAACCCAACGCCAGCACCAACCCACCCCCCAACCTCCCGCACCCACCCACAAGCAAACACCCACACCTCATCCATCCATCCACCCACCCAGAGAAAGCAGGTGTTCGTGTCCGAGCAGAGGGAGTCCGCGGTGGGCTCCGTGGTCGATGTCGATCTGGACCACCTCGTCAACAGGGCCGCCATCCTCGACGTCATCGCCGCCTACGGGCTCGCCTACGACTGCGGGGACTACGCGCGGCTGGGCGACCTGTTCACCGAGGACGCGCGGTACGCGTTCACGCCGGCCCCGGAGTCCTTCCCGCCGTACGTGGCGGGCCGGGCCAACATCGTGGCGGCGATGGCCGCGCTCCGCAGCCACCACGAGGAGACCCGCAAGGCGCACCAACGTCACTTCACCACCAACACCGTCATCACCCGGCGCACCGCCGACCGGGCCGAGGCGCGGTCGCTGATGACCGTCGGCTTCGCCTTCGAGGACGGCCACCAGGAGTTCAGCCGCAGCGGCGTCTACGCCGACGTACTGGCCAAGGAGGGCGGCAGGTGGCGGCTGGCCAGCCGCCACCTGTGGCTGATGGAGCTGCCCCCGCTGTTCGGCCCCCTGCCGTCCGGCGACCGCTAGCCACCTCCCGCCGGTACCGCACCGACCTCAAGAAAGGGCGACGTGATCCCCGTACTCGACCTCTTCCAGCTCTCGGCCGGACCCGACGCGGAGAGCGAACTCGGGCGGCTGGCCCGCAAGTACCCCGTCATCCGCACCCGCCAGACGGGCGGGATCGAGGCGTGGACCGTGCTGAGCGCCGCCCTCACCCGGCAGTTGCTCGCCGACTCCCGCGTCTCCAACGAACTGCATCCGCACGCCGCCCACGCGGCCCAGTCCCCGGACGGCGCCACCGTACTCTTCGAGCAGGACGACCCGGACCACGCCCGCTACCGCAAGCTGGTCGGCGCCGCCTTCAACTCCCGTGCCGTACGCGGCCTGGAGACCCGCATGGTGGACATCGCGGGGCGGCTCCTGGACCAACTGGGGGACAGCGGCACGGTCGACTTCATCGAGGCGTTCGCCAACCCCTTCCCGCTGGAGGTGATCTGCGAGCTGCTGGGCATCCCGGTCACCGACCGGCCGGTGTTCCAGACCCGGGTGGAGAACGTGGACTCGCCCGTCCCCGCCGTCCGCAAGGCCGCGCTCACCGCCTTCCTCGCCTACTGCGGCAGCCTGGTCGAAGCCAAGCGGCGGGAGCCGACGGAGGACCTGCTGAGCGAGTTGGTCATCGCCAGGTTCGACGACGGCACCGCGCTCACCGACCTCGAACTGGTCGGCTTCTGCTCGGTCCTGCTCTTCGCCGGCCACGTCACCACGGCGTACGCCATCTCCAGCACCCTGGTCGAGCTGATCGTGCACGGCGACCAACTCGCCGCACTGCGGGCCGACCCCGCGCGGATGGCCGACGCCGCCGAGGAGGGGCTGCGCTACCGCGGTTCGCTGCTCGCCACCACCAACCGGGTGGCCACCAGCGACATCGACGTCGGCGGGGTCCGCATCCGCCGCGGCGACCTGGTGCGCTTCCTGCTGGCCGCGGCCAACCGGGACCCGGTGGTACGGGACGAGCCAAACGCCTTCGACATCGACCGGGCCACCCCGACGCACCTCGCCTTCGGGTACGGCCCGCACTTCTGCCTCGGGCAGCGGCTGGCCCGCCAGGAGATCAAGGTGGCCCTGACCGAGGTCGTCTCCCGCTTCGGCACGCTGGAGCTGCCGGTGCCGGCGGACGAGCTCCGCTGGCACCCGTCGGACTCCCTCCGCGGCCTGTCGGGACTGCCGCTGCGCTACGCCCGCTGAGTCGCCGGACCCACGCCTGCCGAACTGCTGGTTCACGCCCGCTGACCTGGCGGGCCCCCGCGCCGGCCGGCCCCGGAGCGCTACCGCTCGGGGGGGGGTGTCTTATAAACATGGGGGGGGGCGCGAGACGGACTCCGATCGGGGTTGGCGGGGGGGGGTGGTTAAAAAAAAAGAGGGGGGGGGGGGGGGGGGGGGG
>NZ_JBEHZD010001333.1:0-2204 GCF_040240285.1 Streptomyces sp. HSW2009
CCCACAGCCCGCAGCCGGGCTGGCTGCGGGGGCCGATGCGGTACGCGAGTGGGCGCGGGTGGGCGCGGGTCGCCACCCGGTCGTACGGAGGCCGTACGGCGGTGGTACGCGCGCCTGCGCGGCGCGGGTGCCGGCGGCGCGGGGTGTCAGTGGGCGGTGGCGCCCGGGCGCTCCACCTTGGCGCCGAGGTCGCCGAGCTTGCTCATGAAGTTCTCGTAGCCGCGGTTGATCAGGTCGATGCCGTGGACGCGCGAGGTGCCCTGGGCCGCGAGGGCGGCGATCAGGTACGAGAAGCCGCCGCGCAGGTCCGGAATGACCAGGTCGGCGCCCTGGAGCTTGGTGGGCCCGGAGACGACCGCGGAGTGCAGGAAGTTGCGCTGGCCGAAGCGGCAGGCGGAGCCGCCCAGGCACTCGCGGTAGAGCTGGATGTGGGCGCCCATCTGGTTCAGCGCCGAGGTGAAGCCGAGCCGCGACTCGTACACCGTCTCGTGCACGATCGACAGGCCCGACGCCTGGGTCAGCGCGACGACCAGCGGCTGCTGCCAGTCGGTCTGGAAGCCGGGGTGGACGTCGGTCTCCAGCGCGATGGCGTTGAGCGGGCCGCCGGGGTGCCAGAAGCGGATGCCCTCGTCGTCGATCTCGAAGGCGCCGCCGACCTTACGGTAGGTGTTGAGGAAGGTCATCATGGAGCGCTGCTGCGCGCCCCGTACGTAGATGTTGCCCTCGGTGGCGAGCGCGGCGCTGGCCCAGGACGCGGCCTCAAGGCGGTCCGGCAGGGCGCGGTGGTTGTAGCCGCCGAGCGTGTCCACGCCGGTGATGCGGATGGTGCGGTCGGTGTCCATGGAGATGATCGCGCCCATCTTCTGCAAGACGCAGATGAGGTCCTCGATCTCCGGCTCGACGGCCGCGTTGGACAGTTCGGTGACGCCCTCCGCCAGCACGGCGGTCAGCAGCACCTGCTCGGTCGAGCCGACCGAGGGGTAGGGCAGCCGGATCTTGCAGCCGCGCAGCCGCTGCGGCGCCTCCAGGTACTGGCCGTCGGCCCGCTTCTCGATCGTCGCGCCGAACTGGCGCAGCACCTCGAAGTGGAAGTCGATCGGCCGGCCGCCGATGTCACAGCCGCCCAGGCCCGGGATGAACGCATGGCCGAGCCGGTGCAGCAGCGGGCCGCAGAACAGGATCGGGATGCGCGAGGAACCGGCGTGTGCGTCGATGTCCGCGACGTTGGCGCTCTCCACGTGTGACGGGTCCAACACCAGCTCGCCCGCCTCTTCCCCGGGGCGGACCGTCACCCCGTGGAGCTGGAGCAGCCCGCGTACGACCCGCACGTCCCGGATGTCGGGGACGTTGCGCAGCCGGCTGGGTCCGCTGCCGAGCAGTGCGGCGACCATGGCCTTGGGCACGAGGTTCTTCGCGCCCCGGGCCCGGATCTCGCCCTCCAGCGGGGTGCCGCCGTGGACAAGGAGTACATCGTCGGTGCCGGTCATAAGTCTCGCGTTCCTGGGATGGGCCGTGATGGGCAAGGGGGGCAAAAGGAAAGAGTAATGGCCAACGCGAGCCGTTCCGTAAGGCCGATCGGCTCTCGGCCACCGGCCTGACGCCGCCCCGCCACGGCACGTATCCCCTTCCTCACGCGGCGTGATGTGCGCCGTCGCTGCTGTCGTACGCCCCGCCTGCTCTGCGCCGGGACTTGCTTTCCACCCCCCGTACCGGCCCGATGTGCGGGATCATGTGCGCATGACGGAGGTGTCCTCGCTCACAGGACGGCTGCTCGTCGCCACACCGGCGCTGGCGGACCCGAACTTCGACCGTGCGGTGGTGCTCCTGCTCGACCACGACGAGGAGGGGTCGCTCGGTGTCGTCCTGAACCGGCCCACCCCCGTCGGCGTCGGCGACATCCTCGAAGCGTGGGCCGCGCTGGCCGGCGAGCCGGGGGTGATCTTCCAGGGCGGGCCGGTCTCGCTCGATTCGGCGCTCGGCGTCGCGGTGGTGCCGGGCGAGCCGGGGACCGGCGGCCGGCGGGTGACCGGCACCGGCCCGCCGCCCACCGGTGGCGGGGCCGCCGCGCCCCCGCGCCCGGCGGGGGGGCCCCGCCGCCCCCCCGGCGGGGGGCGGGGGGCCCGCGCGCGGGGGCCGGGGGGGCGGGGGCGCCCCGCCCCCCCGGCCCGCCGGGGGCGCCCACGCCGCGACCGTGTCGCCCGTAC
>NZ_JBEHZD010001334.1:0-1747 GCF_040240285.1 Streptomyces sp. HSW2009
ATATGTTTATAAGAGACAGGCCCCACCCGGACGGCCCAACGCGAGCCCCGACCGCGGGCCGTCGGCCCCGGTGCGGGTGATGATCGTCGTGACGCACGACCACGCGCGGGCCCCTGCGTCCGCCCCGGTGGATCGGCGGGCCGAGGTGCCGCCGACCGCGCGGGGCCCCGGGCCCGCGGGGGAAGGACCGCGACGTGAGCGACCGCCCGACCCCGGAGGCAGACCCGCCGCCCGCACCGCGCCGCCACTGGCTGCGCTGGGCCGCGATCGTCTGCGCCGTGCTGGTGCTCCTGGTCAGCGGCGTGGGCTGGGTGCTCTACCAGCGGCTGAACGGGAACATCACCACCGACGAGGACACCGCCGCGCTGCTGCGCAAGTACGAGTCGGAGCGGCCGACGGTGCGCGTCAAGGGCGCCCAGAACATCCTGCTCATCGGCAGCGACGACCGCGCGGGGCGCAACGGGCGGTACGGCCGCGACGTGGGCACCCAGCGCTCGGACACCACGATCGTGCTGCACCTGTCCCGGGACCGGGACCGGGCCACCGCCCTCAGCATCCCGCGCGACCTGATGGTGCAGATCCCGCACTGCGAGCGGCCCGGCGGCAAGCGCCAGCAGCCGGTGTTCGGGCAGTTCAACTACGCCTTCGAGAAGGCGGGCGCCGCCTGCACGATCCGTACCGTCGAAAAGCTCACCGGCATCCGCATCGACCACCACCTGATCGTGGACTTCGACGGCTTCAAGCGGCTGGTCGACGCGGTGGGCGGGGTCGAGATGTGCCTGACCGCCCCGGTCCGTGACCCGCGGGCCCGGGTGCACCTGCCCGCCGGGCGGCAGGTGCTCAACGGCGAGGAGGCGCTCGGCTTCGTGCGCGCCCGCTACACCCTGGGCAACGGCAGCGACACCCAGCGCATCGCCCGGCAACAGGCGTTCCTCAGCTCGCTGGTGCACAAGGTGCACGACAGCGGGGTGTTGCTCAATCCGACGCGGCTGTATCCGGTGTTGGACGCGGCGACGTCGGCGCTCACCACGGACGCCGGACTGAACTCGTTGCGAGATCTGTACAACCTGGTGCGCGGAGTACGGGGCATTCCCTCGGACAAGGTGGAATTCCTGACCGTCCCCCGCCGGTCTTTTCGGGAGAACGCGGCCCGTGACGAACTCGTACAGCCGGCCGCCGATCTCCTCTTTGCCCAACTGCGAGAAGACCGTCCGGTGACGTCGAAGCAAAACACGGTCGAAGCGCGGGGAACTATCGGCGGGGCGAACTCCACAAAAGATGACAAGACCGGCGCATCGCAGGGGAAGGAGGCGCGTTCCGGAGCCTCTTCCCCCGCTTCACCGCCCGCGCGTGGGGCGTGTGGAAAGAGAAGGTGAAGAACGTCGCGGCGGCCCCTCTTCGGCTCGCTTGGATTGGGCACATTGCCCGGGTGTAGGGCCAGATAAAGAGGCACCGGCCTCGCTGCGCGCCGAACTTGGCGGATAGTGTGAGCGCTCCGGAGCGCTGGACCAGGCTTTTCCGCGCCCTGCTCAGATGATTGACCGCGCGCCGAGGGGGAGGCGCCGCGTGGCACCGACGGAGGACACAGGCGACCGTGGACGGGCAAGGCCGTGGGCGAGCGGGCGATGTCGACCCCGCCGATCAGTGGGTTTTCAACCCGGAGACCGGCAACTACGAGTTGCGGCTGCACCCCGCCGAAGAGAGCCATGAGGCCCCGCCACCGGCCCCCGGCGGCCGGGCCGCGGCC
>NZ_JBEHZD010000134.1:0-15392 GCF_040240285.1 Streptomyces sp. HSW2009
GGGGGGGGGGGGGGGGGGGGGCGGGCGGGGGGGCGGGGGGGGGGGGCGGGCGCGGGGGCCCCCCCCCCGGCCCGCGGGCGGGGGGGGGACCCGCGGCCGGTGACCGGAGCCCGCGCCGGCTCAGTGCCCGCCGTCGCAGCAGGAGTCCCGCCGGAGCTGCCGGCCCACCTCAAGCCAGCCCGCCGCGTCGCTACCGCCCGCCCCGCCACCGGCGGCTGCGTGCCGCTGGGCGGTGGCCGGCGGGGCCGGCAGTTCGTCGCCGGCCGGGAACGCCTCGACCAGCTCCCGGGTCACGTACTGTGTACCGCCCCGCAACACCGAAACCACCCGCACCAGCGAGGCGAAGTCGGTGAACGGGTCCCCGTCGATCACCGCCAGGTCGGCGAGCTTGCCGGGCACCAGCGTGCCCAGGTCACGCTCGGCCCCGAACACCGCGGCCGGCACCACCGTCGCCGTGCGCAGCGCCTGCGCCGGCGTCAACCCGCCCTGGTGCAGCGCCCGCAGCCCCATGTGCAGCCCGAGGCCCACCGGCACCAGCGGCGCATCGGTGCCGAGCGCCACCAGACCGCCCTCGGCCAGCACCCGCCGGTAAACGCCGATCTCCGTGCGCAACGTCGCCAACTGCTCGGCGGTCGGCGGCTGCGCGGCGAGTTCCCGCACCGAAGCGGTGTCCCACGGCGCCATCAGCCGGGTCACCCGCTCGTCAGCGGCGAGCGCCGGATCGGCGCCGACCAGCGGCTGCGCCGTGAACGGGGTGGCGATCAGGTGGAAGTTGCTGGCCGTGTAGATCTCGCGCAGGTCCTGGTAGGCGCGCCCGGTGGCCGAGGTCGCCCGCCCGTACTCCAGCCGCTGGGTGGCCTGGAGATGGGTCGTCAGGTCCTGCCCGACCTGGATGCCGGGCGTGCACAGATGGCTGCCGGAGCGCACCCCGAGCCGCTCGTGCGCGAACTTCGCGGCCTCCGCCATGATCCAGCCCGGCGCCCGTACGTACGTCTTGACGAAGTCCCAGTCGAGCGCCTCGGCCCGGGCCAGCGACCGGCGCAGCCCCTCCCGGGTGCGGTGCGCCCGGCCCATGCTGTACGCCACCCGGCCGCCGTCGAGCAGTTCACCGGTGGTCAGCAGCCGCGGCCCGGCCAGCACCCCGGCGGCGATGGCCGCGCGCAGCCGGAGCTGCTCGTAGGCGAAGCCGCCGAAGGAGACGGCCGTGGTGATGCCGTACGCGAGCTGCGAGGTGGTCTGCCGCCCGCCGTAGGTGACCTGCCAGGGGTGGGTGTGCGCGTCCCACAGGCCGGGGATCACGGTCTGCCCGGAGGCGTCCACCCGGCGCCCGGCCGGACGACCCGCGCGGTGCCGCTCGACGGAGACGATCCGCCCGCCGCGCACCACCAGGTCCACGTCCTCGCGCACCGTCTCGCCGGTGCCGTCCCACAGCCGCCCGGCGTGCACCACGACCTGGTCCTGACGCGGGCGCCGGTAGTCGAGCGGCAGCCGTACGGTACGGGGCGCGCCGCCGTCGACGCCGATCAGCCGCAGCTTGCCCGCCGACAGGTACAGCAGGGTGCGCGAGTCACCCGACCAGGACGGGTGGTCCGCGCTCTCCTCGGTGAGCTGCCGCGGGGCGCCCTCGGGCGTGCCGTCGGGCCGCACCGGCACCAGCCACAGCGCCGACTCGGACACCACGGCCAGCCACCGGCCGTCGGGCGCCCACACCGGGCCCGAGTCGTACCGGTCGGAGATCGAGACGTGTTCGGCGACGGGGTGCAGCCGGGACTGCCCGCTGTCGGTGTCGACGACCCGGATCAGGTTGTAGCCCTCGCGGAAGCGCTGGTTGAGCCGGTTGCGGTCGCACAGCGCGAGCCAGCGGCCGTCCGGCGACCAACTCGGTCTGCCGGGCACCCCACCGCCGCCGAGCGGGGCCGCGAGCACCCGGTCCCGGCCCGTGGCCAGATCCCGTACGACCAGGTTGCCCGACATGTCGATGCTGGCGAGCCGTTTGCCGTCGGGGGAGAGCGCCGGGTGCGCCCGGCCGCCGGTCGCCAGGACCGTCTCGGCGTTCGAGCCGAGGTCGCGGCGGCGGACCGAGAACAGGCCGTCCTGGTCGTCGGCGTACACCAGCGCGCTGCCGTCCCTGGTCCAGGTGGGGGCGAGCAGATACCGGGTCGGGTCGGTGCGCACGATCCGGCGCGGGGGTCGCCCGCCGCTGACGTCGGCGACCCAGAGCGAGTCGAGCGCGGCGAACGCCACCCGCTTGCCGTCCGGCGAGAGCGCCGGCAGGTGCACGCCGCGCACCGGACGCACCTGGTCGCCGTCGAAGTCGTAGCGCTTGACCCGGTAGCGGGGCCGCTGCACGGGCAGTGTCGCGGCGAAGGGGATGACCTCGGCGCCGGCCGCGGCGTCGGAGCCGGCCCGGCCGGCCGCGCCCGGGCGCACGATCTGGAACTTGCCGTCCACCGTGACCAGCAGTTCGTCCCGGGAGATCCAGCGCGGCGGCACCGGCAGCACGTCGCCGCCGAGGTCCGCCGGCTCGCCGTCCACCACGAGCGTGCAGGACGCCGCGGGCGCCGGGGTGGTGCGCAGGTAGGCCAGCGTGCCGTCCGGCGCCAGGGCCGGCGTCAGCACCTGGGCCGCGCTGGCCTCGGTGTGCTCGACGACGACCGCACCGGTGCCGTCGGCGGCGACCGAGGCGATGGTGCGGGAGTCGAGCGAGGCGCCGGCCAGCTTGCCGCGGACGAAGAACACCCGCTCGCCGTCGGGCGACCACACCGGGTCGAAGTCCTCGAACGCACCGTCCTGATGCGGGCCCTGCTGGCTCGGCAGGCCGGTCAGTTGGGTGAGCCGGCGGCTGCGCACGTCCACCACCCACACCCGGTACGGGCTGCCCTGCACCGGGTGGCCGGCGCGCTCGGACGCGAAGGCGATCCGGGTGCCGTCCGGCGACCAGGCCGGGCCGCGGTCGTCCCACGGCCCGTCGGTGAGCTGCTGGAGGCCGGTGCCGTCGGGCCGCAGCGTCCACAGGTGGAAGCCGCCGCCGCGGAAGGCACAGACGGCGATGGTCTTGCCGTCGGGCGCGTACACCGGGCGGGTGGGTTCGAGGTCGGGCGTGGTCAGCGCGGTGGCCTGGCCGCCGGAGCGGGGCACGGACCACAGGATGTTCTGCACCTCGGCGACGAGCCGGTCGCCGGCGGGGGCGAGCGAGGCGGCGCCGTTGGTGGCGGCCGTGAAGGACAGGGTGGTGCCGCGCGGCGCGGCTGCGGCCGGCTCGGGCACCAGGCCGACGGTAGTGCCGGCGACGGCCACCGTACCCGCGGCGGCCTGGAGGAAGGTGCGCCGACTCAGCGGCGAACGCGGCGCGTCCACGGTCGCCGGGTCGGCAGCGGGGTGGGTGCCCGGGGCCTGGTCGACGGGGGAGATGGGGATGATGTCACCCTGGGCGCCGGCGAGTTGGGCGCTGAGCTCCGGTGTGCCATCGTCGGGGTGCGTGGCGCCGGTGGGCGTGGCACTGGTGCCTGCGGCGCTGGGGTGGGTGGCACCGGGGGTGCTGGTGGGGCCGTGCGGGGTGTCGGATGGTGCGGTGGTGTCCAACGGTCCTCCTGGAACACGGGGGTAGCGCGGGGCTGAAGCCGAGAACAGAGGCGCTTGATCGTTGCACGGCCCACAGCCTGCGGGTCAACACCGCATCGCGGGTTGGACATTCCCCGTCATCCGATTGCAACGCCCGCGCAGTTCGGCCGCGCGGCCACCCCGCCCACCTGCCCCGGTCCGGCCGCCGTCCGTCGGGTGCTCGTGGGGCGTGGGTTCCCGCCGGGTCTGCTGGCCGGGTGCCGGTTCGCCCTCCGTACCCGGTGTGTCCTGCATGCCCCACGTGCCCTGTTGGGCCGGCGAACCGGGCCCGCCCGGCGCCCTGGTCAACTCCCCACGGCACGGCACGGCCCGTACGCGTCACCGGTTCGCCGCCCGCCGCGGGCCCTGCCCACCCTCACCCCGACTCACCCGGCGAGGAAGCCGTCGATGCGGGAGCGCAGGGTGGCCGGGTCCAGGCCCTGGCCCGCCAGGTGCTCCGGGATGGTGCCGTAGCGGCGCAGTTCGCGGCGGCCGACGCCGAGGCCGAGCACGCGGTGCGGCAGGTCGAGCAGTGCTTCGCCGACGGCTGTCGACGAGGTGCCGGCGAGATAGGGCTCGACGAGGACCACATCGGCCGCGTCGGAGGCGCCCGCGGCCGTCCGCAGCGTCCGGGCGTCGAACGGGCGCACCGTCGACGCGTACAGCACCGTCACGTCCAGTCCGTCCACCGCGGCCAGCACGTTGTCCAGCATCGGTCCGACGGTCACCACCACACCGCGCCGCCCACTGCGCACGGTGTGCAGGCCCCGGCCGTCCACGGGGCGCGGCTCCGCGTTGGCGTGCTCGGAAAGACGCAGGTAGACGCGGTCGTCGCCGGCGGCTGCGGCGTGCCGGAGCAGGGTCTCCGCCTCGTCGGGGTGGCCCGGTACGTGGATGGTCCAGCCGTCCAGGGTGTCCAGCAGGGCCACGTCGCCCGGCGCCATGTGGGTGAAGCCGCCGGTCGGCCAGTCGTACGAGCCGGCGGCGCTCACCAGCACGCCGCCGGTGTCCTGGTGCCCGAAGTCCAACTTGATCTGCTCGAAGGGGCGTTCCACCAGGAAGCTGGCGAAGGTGTGCATGATCGGCCGCATCCCGGTCAGGGCGAGTCCGCCGCCGGCGCCGATCAGCAGTTGTTCGCGGATGCCCACGTTGATCACCCGGTCGGGGTGGGTGGTGGCGGCCTCCCGGAACCGGTCCGCGGTGATCTCGGCCAGGACGACCGCCAGCCGCGGGTCCTCGTCGAGCAGCCGGGAGGTGGTGGTGGCGAAGCGCTCGCGCATGGTGTCCATGGGATTCCCCTTCGGGCAAGTGGTGTGTCTGACAAGGGAGTTGGGGTGTTCGGGGTGGCGTGGGTGGCTCGGGGGCGCCGAGGGTTGCTCGGGTGGCCGGGCGGTCAGGGTGTCTCGGCCGTCGTTGGGCGTGGCGTGCTGCTTCGCGCGTTCCGGACGCGCGGGTCACTTCGGTTCGACGCGGGCGACCACGGCGTGCGGCCGGTCCGGGTGCGGCTGGGTGTACGCCGCGTACAGCGCCTCGTGGTCGCGCCCGTCCACGGTGGCGGCCGACCAGCCGGCGGCCTCGAACCGGGAGGCGATCCCGCCCCGCCAGCCGTGCGTCGCCGACGCGTTGTCGATGACCAGGGTGTGCAGCCGGTGCAGCCCCGCCGCCCCGGCGTACGCGAGGGCCTCGTGATTGCTGCCCTCGTCCAGTGCGGCGGCGCCGATCAGCACCCACACGGCCGGGTCGGCGAGCCGCTGTGCGCGCAGCCCGAGCGCCACCCCGACCGCGAGCGGCAGCCCGTGCCCCAGCGAACCGCTGCCGATCTCGACGCCCGGCAGCAGGACGCGGTCCGGGTGGTGCCCGAGCGGCGAGTCGTACGCGCCGAAGGTCGGCAGGTCGGAGAGGGGCAGGAAGCCCTTGGCCGCGAGTACCGCGTAGTACGCCATCGGCCCGTGCCCCTTGGAGAGCAGGAACCGGTCGCGGTCGGGCGAGTCGACCTCGTCCGGCGTGATGCGGAGCACCCGGTCGTAGAGCACCCACAGGGCGTCCAGGGTGGAGGTGGCCGCCGCATCGTGCTTCTCGTCGCCGGTCATCAGGCCCATCAGCCGGGGCAGGTCGGAGTGGTCAAGGTAGGTCGTCGGCGTGCTGTCCAATGTCGTGGAGTCCATGGCAGACAGCGTGCAACTTCAAGTCGACTTGAAGTCAAGCGGCCACTCGCGGGTGCGTGCGGAGCGGCTGCGGGAGGTGGTGCGTCGTACGGGTTGGGGTGGCGGGTGTGGGGTGGGCGCGAGGTGGCTGTGCCGGGCGGGTCGTACGGGGTTAGGCGGTGGGTGGGGTGAGTGCGCTGGGTGTGGCGGGCAAGTGATGGGCGACCGCGGCCTGGAGTGCGGCCAGTACGGCGGTCACCGCGGGGTGCCGGCCGGCGCCGCTGCGGAAGGCGACCTTGGTACGGCGGCTCATCGGCATCGGCACCAGGGCCACCTGCGGCGGCGGGTGTACGAGGCCGAGCTCGGGCACAAGGGCCACCCCCTGCCCGGCCGCCACCAGCGCGAGCACCGTGGCGAACTCGTCGATCTGGTGCCTGACCCGAGGCGTGAAGCCGGCCGCCTGACAGGCGCGGACCGTCATCGCGTGGCACAGCGTCCCCGGGGTGGCGGTGATCCATGGGGCGTCCCGCCACCGGCCGAGCCCGGACCCGGCCACCGGGTCGCTTGCGGGCGTGGCTGTGCCGGACGTGTTGGGTGTGGCGGTCGCGTTGGGTGTGCTGGTGGTGCCGGTCGTGCCGGTGGTACTCGCGGTACGGGCCGTGCCGGCCGGGTTGTCCGGCGCGGGGGCCGGGGTGTGCGCGGGGGTGTGTCGCGTGTCGGCGCCTTGGGCGTGAGCGTGGGTGTCGGTGTCCTGAGGGTGGGCCGGGGTGTGGGCGTGGGTGTCGGTGCCCTGGTGAGCGTGCGGGTGGGTGCGGAGCGTGGGGGTTCGTGGGGCTTGGGATGGGTGTGGCGCGTGGTCGGTCGTGGGTGTGCCCCGGGGCGCCGGGTCGGCGCAGGGTGTGATGCGGGCCGTGGGAGCCGTCGCTGCCAGGTACATCGCCTCGGTGCACAGCGGCTCGGTCGCCACCCCGGGCTCGGCCAGCGCGGGGACGAAGTCGTAGTCGTGGACCAGGGCCACGTCCAACTCGCCGGCGCGCAGCGCGTGCGCCACGGCGGCCGGGTCCATCTCGGAGACCATCGGTTCGAGCCGCGGATGCTCCACCGCCAGCGCGACCAGCGCGGCGGGCAGCAGCGCCCGGGCCGCGGTCGGGAAGGTGCCGATGCGCAGCGGACCGGCCAGCCCCTGACGGGCGTCGACCAACTCGGCGGCGGCCAGCTCCAACCGTTCGAGCACCGCCTCGGCATGCAGTGCGAGCCGCTGCCCGGCGGGGGTGAGCGTCACCCGGCGCCCGGTGCGCTCAAGCAGGGACACCCCCGCCTCCCGCTCCAACACGCTGAGCTGCTGGGAGACGGCGGACGGGGTGAAGGCCAGGGCTTCGGCGACGGCGGCGATCGTGCCCCGCAGGGCGAGTTCGCGCAGCAGCCGCAGGCGACGGACATCGAGCATCAGCACAGCTTATGCTCGTCACCAGAAAAGCGAACTGGACCTATAGGTTTGCCCTGCGGCAGGGTCTCGCTCATGACCTCGCACCTGCCCCTGCACGGGCTCTACGCCCCCTTGATCACCCCCTTCACCGCCGAGGGCGGCCTTGCCGTCGATGCGCTCGAAGGGCTGGCGCACGCCGTCCTGGGCGGCGGCGCCCCCGGCATAGTTGCCCTGGGGACGACCGGTGAACCCGCCACCTTGGACGCGGCCGAGCGGCGCAGGGTCATCGAGGTCTGTGCCCGGGTCTGCGCCCGGCGGTCGGCGCCGCTGATCGTGGGCGCGGGCTCGTCCGACACCCGGGGCAGCATCGTCGCGCTCGCCGAACTCGCCGAGCATCCGCAGGTCAGCGCCGCGCTCGTGCCAGTGCCCTACTTCTCGCGCCCGTCCGAGGCGGGTGTACTCGCGCACTTCACCGAGCTGGCCGCGGCCAGCCGGGTGCCGCTGGTGATCTACCACATCCCGTACCGCACCGGGCAGTCGCTCGGGACGCAGACGCTGCGCCGGCTGCTGCGGCTGCCCGGGGTGGTGGGCGTCAAGTATGCGACGGGCAGTGTCGATGCGGAGGCCGTCGGGGTGCTCGGCGACCTGCCGGCCGATCGGGCGGTGCTTGCGGGCGACGATCTGTTTCTCGCGCCCCTGATGGCGCTCGGTGCGGCGGGCGGCATCCTCGCCTCGGCGCAACTGCATCCGGCCGCCTTCGTCGGGCTGATCGACGCGTGGCGGGCCGGCGACGTGCCGCTCGCCAGACGCCTCGGGCCGCCCCTTGCCGAGCTCGCCGCCGCGGTCTTCGCCGAGCCCAACCCGACCGTGGTCAAGGGGGTGTTGGCCGCCCAGGGGCGCATTCCGACGGCGGCCGTACGGCTGCCTCTGCTGCCTGCTTCGGCCGCTGCGGTACGGACGGCGCTGGCGCGGTTGGCGGCGCTGCCCACGGTCGCCCCGACCGGGACCGCCCCGACCGAAGCCGACCCCGCCGGGGCGTACGCCGCGCGCCCGGTGGCGGCCACCCGGTAGCGCTTCACCGCCGGCGCGCGCCGGCAATCGGGTGGGGCGGGCGGTGCCCGGGTGGGGCGGAGGGGCGCCCCGGCCGCGCGGGAGCGGGCGCCAGTCAGCCACCGCCGGGCCCGGCGTCAAGTCGTGAGATCGGCTCTGACCAGGCCGTTCGGGGCGATGCGTCGACGGCTCTCGGGCCCGAACGGGCGGCGAACTCCAGCCAATAGGAAACTTTCCTAACCGTCTCTATTGTCTGGGCCATGACACATGGCTAGTGTGCGCCACGCCACATCCCCTCACGTGATTGGAGCGTGCCGTGCAGCCCCACCTCGCATCGCGCCGTCGCCTCGCACTCGGGTTCGCCGTGGCGCTGACAGCCGCCGGAGTCATGACGGCCACCGCGCAGGCAACACCTCAGTCGAACTCGCAGGACACGGCGCGGCAACAGCCCGCGAAGGCCGCCGTCAGTGGCCTCAACGGCGCCTATCTCTACCTCGGTTGGGGCAACCCGCCGAAGGCGGTGGACTTCCTGAAGGCCACCGGGAACACCCAGCTCACCATGGCCTTCATCCTGGCCAAGGGTGGCTGTGAGCCGGCCTGGGACGGTCAGCGACCGCTCCGCGGCGGCCAGGACGAGCGCACCATCAAGGCCGTGCAGGCCGCGGGTGGTTCCATCACCCCGTCCATCGGCGGCTGGAGCGGAAACAAGCTCGGCGAGGCGTGCCGGAACGCGGCCGACCTCGCCGGTGCGTACCAGAAGGTGATCGACGCGTACAAGCTGGACTCGATCGACATCGACATCGAGTCGACCGAGGTCGAGAGCGAGCCGGTGCGGCAGCGGGTCATCGACGCGCTGAAGATCCTCAAGGACAAGAACCGCGGCCTCAAGGTCTACGTCACCTTCGGCACCGCCCCGAGCGGCCCCATCGCGGTCGGGCAGGACCTGGTCCGCAAGGGTGCCAAGGCCGGTCTGGACGTGGACGGTTGGACCCTCATGCCGTTCGACTACGGGGACGGCACCACGGACATGGTCGCCGCGACCAAGTCGTCGGTGGACGGTCTGAAGAACCTGGTGGCCAAGGAGTACAAGCTGTCCAGCGACGCGGCCTACCGCAAGGTCGGCTTCTCGTCGATGAACGGCAAGACCGACGTCAAGGGTGAGGTCGTGACCCCGGCGGGCTTCCAGGAGATGGTCAACTACGCCAAGCAGCACCACCTGGCGCGGGTGAGCTTCTGGGCCGCGAACCGGGACCGGGCCTGTGCCGGTGGCGGTGACGGCGGATCGTGCAGCGGGATCGACCAGAAGCAGTGGGAGTTCTCCAAGATCCTCGCCGGCTACCAGGGCTGATCAGGCCCACCCCGGGCACCACCCGGCCGTCCGTGACGACGGGCCGGTGACCGGACCGCAGCGGGCCCGGGCCGCATCAGGGGCGCGGCCCGGGCCTTCGGCGTCACCCGTTCGGTCGGGTGGCCGCATCCGCTGCGGCGTGCGGCGGTACGACCACGACCTGCACCGCGTCCTCGTAGATGACCCGGCCCGGATCGGCCGAGGTCAACCGCTCCCAGTCGATGCCGTGCGCGGTCAGAATCCGGAGATAGCCGTCCACCCGCCCGATCAGATGTCGGGCCGACCCCTTGAACCAGGCGACCGCCGTCGGGTGCAACTCCCGGTCGTACACCGAGGGATCGACGTGGGCAGGGTTGGGGTAGGCGGCGTCGTACCAGTCGTTCGTCAGGCGCCGGAAGCGCTCTTGCTCGGCCGTCAACTTGCCTTCCCCCGCAAGCCCGTTGACGAGTACGAAGATTCCCGGGAAGGCGCCCCGCGCATTGCGCACCGTGCCCTGGAACCGTACGAAGGGGCCGTCCGGCACCGTGTCGTGGGGGCTGTCGTCCACCGCGTTCCTCCGCTCCCGAGCCGGGCGACCCACGCCGGGCAGCCCACGCGCCGCGTGTGTCGCGGCCCAGACGAACGTACCCACCCCGCGACAGACCGCCCCCACCCCACCCCACCCCAGACCACCTCAACCCGATCCAACCCACCCGCCCCGCACCCGGCCGCCGCCCACTCGCTCACCCCCCCACCCCGCGACAGGCTGCCCCCACCCCACAGGGCGATCAGTGCTGCAAGCTCGCCGCGTCGATGTAGCCGCGGTCGCCGCCCTCGTAGTACGTGGCGGGGTCGGCCTCGCGCAGCGGGACGTCGAGGCGCAGGCGTTCGACGAGGTCGGGGTTGTTCAGGAAGGCGCGGCCGTAGCTGATCAGGTCCATGCCCTGGGCGAGCCAGTACTCGCCCCGCTCCCGGTCGGCCTGCGGCCCCACGATGCCAGCCGACGGGTTCATGATGTACGCGTTCGGCCAGATCTTCCGCAGGTCGGCGGTGATCTCGGGCGGCGCGGAGTTGAGGGTGTGGACGTAGGCGATGTTGAGCCGGGCGAGTTCCCGGTAGAGCGCCGCGTACAACTCGGCGACGTCGCTTTCCTGAACGTTCCAGATCTCGCCGGCGGGTGAGAGCCGAATGCCGACCCGGTCGGGGCCGATGGCGTCGGCGACCGCCTCCGCCACCTCCACCGCGAACCGGATGCGACCGGTGATCGAACCGCCGTAGCCGTCGGTGCGCAGATTGGCGTTGGAGGAGAGGAACTGTTGGATCAAGTAGCCGTTGGCGCCGTGCAGTTCGATGCCGTCGAAGCCGGCGGCCACCGCGTTCCGCGCGGCCTCGGCGTAGACCGCCACCTCGCCCCGCACCTCGGCGGTGCTGAGCGCCCGCGGCACCGGCGCCGGCTGCTTGCCCTTCGCGCCGGTGAACACGTCGGCGCCGAGGGCGACCGCGGACGGCGCGACCGGCTGGAAGCCCACCACGTCCTGGTGGCCGACCCGCCCGCCGTGCATCAACTGCGTGACGATGCGCCCGCCGTTGGCGTGCACCGCATCGGTCACCGGCCGCCACGCGGCGACCTGCGCCGCATCGTGCAACCCGGGTGTGTACGGGTTGGACTGGCCCTGAAGGCTGGGCTGCACGCCCTCGCTGACGATCAACCCGGCCGTGGCCCGCTGGGCGTAGTAGATGGCGGTCGACGCGGTCGGCAACCCGTCGGGCGTCGCCCGGCCGCGCGTCATCGGGGCCATCACGATGCGGTTGGGCAGGGTGTGGCCGCTGAGCGCGTACCTGTCGAAGAGGGTGGTCATGGCTGTCTCCTGGCTTGTTCGTAGGGGCCGTGGCCCGGACGTCGCCTACGCTAAAACCTGACGCTGACGTCAGAGGCAAGTCTGGTGGTCGATGGCCACGGAGAGGCACGGAGCCCATGCGCATCGGAGAGTTGGCCGCACGGACCGGAGTGAGCGTGCGCGCCCTGCGGTACTACGAGGAACAGCACCTGCTGACCTCGCTGCGCAGCCCCAGCGGCCAACGGCAGTACGCGGAGGCCGCGATCGCCCGGGTCGCCCTGATCCAGTGCCTCTACGCGGCCGGGCTGTCCAGCAAGACCATCCACCACCTGCTGCCCTGCATGGTGACGGGCGAGGTGACGCCGCTGCTCCTGGAACGGCTGACACAGGAGCGGGACCGCATCGAGGAGCAGATCACCGGACTGATCGGCACCCGCGACCGGTTGAACGAGATCATCGACACCTCGACCGATGTGCTGAGCCGCGGCGAACACTGCACCGCCCACGCGGCCCTGCCCGGCGAGTGACCACTCGCGACCGACGGCCGAGGTTCCCCGATGCGCCGGGGTAGAGAGTCGGCGCGGCGGGTTCTACTGTGACCGGGGGCGTGCGGTGGTAGCCGTACGCCTCGTTCCGCCACGACGATGCCGAGGGCGCGTCCGTACGCCGGCGGTGGTCGAGGCTCGGGCGGGGCGGGGCGCGGCGTTCGGCAGGACGGGGCAGGACGGGCCGTTTGAGCTTGCCGTGCCACCCGTACCCGCACCGTACGGCCCAGGTCGGGGAGTTGGGCTGACCGGGCGGGAAGACTTTCGGGCAGAAGCAGTGCGCTCCAAGCCATCGGCGGTGGCTCGGGGGCTGAAGGAGAACGGGGCGGGAAGAAGGCCGAACCTGCGGGAGGGCGAGGGATTCCGCTGTGTCAGGGGCACGACCTTAAGGGCGGGAGAGTGCTATGCATCCGGCGGCAGTGGAACGCATCCTGGTGGACCTGCGCGCACAGGACCCGGTCTCACAGGCGGGCGTGGCCAGCCAACTCCGCGCCCGCCCCGAGGTGCGGCTGGTCGATCCGGACGGTGTCGAGGGCGCGCAGGTGGTCATCGTGGTGGTGGACCTCATCGATGACGAGGCGCTGGGGCTGCTCCGGCAGATCCAGCGCACCAAGCCGGTACGCGGCGTGCTGGTCACCACGCACATCGATGAGCAGCAGCTCGTGAGTGCGGCGGAGTGCGGTTTCATCGGGGTGATCCGGCGTACGGAGGCGACGCCGGAGCGGTTGGTGCAGGTCATCGCGGCGGTGGCCCGGGGTGAGGGGCATGTGCCGGCGGATCTGCTGGGCAGTTTGCTTGCCCAGGTGGGCCGGCTCCAGGGTGAGGTGCTGGGGCCGCGCGGGTTGAACTTCACCGGCCTCGCGGCCCGGGAGATCGAGGTGCTGCGGTTGGTCGCCGAGGGGCACGACACCGCCGACATCGCCCTCAAGCTCGCCTACTCCGAGCGCACCATCAAGAACGTCCTGCACGCCGTGATGACCCGCCTCAACCTCCGCAACCGCTCCCACGCCGTCGCCTACGCGCTACGACAAGGGCTGATCTGAGGGCGCGGCGCGCCCCGAGCCTCGTCACGCGCCCCGCGCCTCGTCACGCGCCCGAGCCCCGTCACGGGGGCGGCCCACCCCGTGCTCCGTCACGCTTCCCGAGCCCGTCACGCTCCCCGTGCCGCGCCCGGTCCCGCGCCCTGCGCGCCGCCGCGCGGCGCCGACTTCCCGGCCGCGACGCCACCCGGCGTGCCCTTCCCCGCGGGGGTGCAGTCCGCCGTCGGGTGTTCCATCCGCTCCGTCGGGTAGCGCAGGGTCGCCTCGTTCTCCTGGGCCAGCCGGCGCAGCGTGGCGAGGACGGGTTCGAGCAGGACGGTCAGCACCACGGCGCGTTCGGCGACGTCGATGCGGTCCTTGAAGTCGGCCAGATGGTCCAGATCGAGGCGGGCGGTGGCCTCGGCGAGTCTGGCGTACGGCAGCAGGTCGGCCAGCCCCACGTCCGCGCCCACCTTGTGCAGCGCCCGCAGCCCGGTGGCCAGCCCCGCGCGGCCGGGTGAGGAATCGCCGACGTCCCAGCCCATCGCGTCGATGAGCGCGGTGACCTCGCCCACGTACGCATCGGGCTCGTCCGTCGGCCCCGTGCCCTCGGTGGGGGATGCGGCCGTGTCGGCCACCGGCGCCCCCAGCGCGTAGTGGGCGACGCCGAGCGTGTGGAAGATGTCGAGGGGTTCGCTGATGGCCCCGAGCACCTCGCGGCTCGCGGTGACCGAAAGGCCGCCGAAGCTGATCAGCGCGCGGACCAGCCGCAGTCGCCGAAGGTGGTCCTCGTCGTAGTCCGCCTGGTTGCTGGCCGTCGCGTGCCCGGCCGGCAGCAGCCCCTCCCGCAGGTAGAACTTGATGGTGGGGATGGCCACGCCGCTGCGGCGGCTCAGCTCGGACATCTTCAACGGGAGCTCTCCTCGGTCTTCGACCCGGCGGAGCCGGCCGGC
Organism: Streptomyces sp. HSW2009; assembly: GCF_040240285.1. NCBI lineage: Bacteria > Bacillati > Actinomycetota > Actinomycetes > Kitasatosporales > Streptomycetaceae > Streptomyces > Streptomyces sp. HSW2009. Next base: position 13,903 of record NZ_JBEHZD010000134.1, read on the forward strand.
GCGGGGTGGGCAGTGGAGCTATCCATAGTAGAGAGGCCGGTCGGGCTGGGTGGGGCGGAGCCCCGTTCGCGGCAGGCACGCGGTACGCCGCGGCTGCCCTGCCCCCTGCCCTGCTCCTGTCTTGCCCTGCCCTGCCGGGCCGGCCCTGTTCCCGCCGGCCCCGCCCCGGGCGGGCGCCGGCCGCCGGGGCGGGGCGCGCGCTCACGCCTCCCGGATCAAGGTGAGGTACGCGATGCCCAGGACGTTCCGGTAGCCGCGGAGCCACCGCGGCCGCTGCTGGTCGGCGCGCTCGCGGAGCTCCGCAGCGGCCGGGTGGGACGGATGGGCGGCCAGCCACTCCTCGGTATCCGCCCGGTAGCCGGACTCGAACTCCTCCCACTCGCCCCGGTCCGCGGTCTCGATCCACTCGGGGCGGAACCCGGCGGCCACCGCCAGGTCGACCAGCTCCGCCAGGCTCGGGTACTCGTCCGCGCGGGCACCCGGCCACATGCCGGCGAGCTCGTCGGGCGTGGGGGTGCGCTCCCAGAAGCCCTCGCCCAGCAGCACCCGCCCGCCCGGGTTGACCAGGCCGTGCAGGGCGGCGAGGGCGGCGGCCGTGTGGTGCGGCGGCTGTGCATCGCTCAGGGCCTGGCTGGCACCGAGGCAGAGCACGACGTCGGCGGGCCCGCGTACGGTCCCGATCCCGGACTCCGCGTGGAAGGCCACCCGGGCGGCCAGCCCACGGCCGGCCGCCGTCTTCTGTCCCCGCGCGAGGTCTTCGGTGTTGAGGTCGATGCCCACGCCGGTGGCCTGCGGCGCCGCCGCCAGCAGGCGGAGCAGGAATTCGCCCCAGCCACAGCCGATGTCGAGCACGGTGCGTGGATCGTTGCGGATCAGTCGCTCGCTGAGGTGGGCGGCCCGTGCCTGGGACAACGGGCCATGGAAGGTCAGCCGGGTGAGGCGCGGAGGATTGTCTGTGGAGGCATTCATATGTGGGAAAACTACGGTCCATCTCCCCGTGGCGACAACGATTTTCGTGGCTGGTCGGGTGTGGGTCCGAAGACTTTTTCGGCAGCGCGAGACGGAAGTGGCGCAGCCGTTTTTTCCCAGGGAATGATTTCGGCCAACATATGAGCGCCGATGAGGTGCCTTCTTGGGTGAAGTGTCCGCTCAGCGGTCGCGCCATCTCCCGGTGGGCTGAACGTAGTTGAGATCCGTACGGGGCTTTATTGCGCCTCCCGCGCCGCCCTGGAGGTCTGTCGAACCGGCCGTAGCCATACCCGCCAAACCGGCCCCGGGCGGCGGTGCGCGCCGTCGCCGCGTACCCACGGACCCGCCCTGCGGGGCGGCGCCCCCCCCCCCCCCCCCCCCCCCCCCCCCCCCCCCCCCCGCGCGGGGGGGGGGGGGCCCCCGGCCCCGCCCCCCCCCCCCCCCCGCGGGGGGGGGGGCCCCCCCCCCGCCCGCCGCGCACCGCCGGGCGGGCGTCCGCGCCACCGCGAACGGGCCGGTCG
>NZ_JBEHZD010000135.1:0-15248 GCF_040240285.1 Streptomyces sp. HSW2009
ACCACCGTGAGGGAGAAGCGCAGTGACGACCCTGCCCCGCCAGCGAGGCCTGACCGAGCAGGCCGCCGACGCCGCGATCGACAGCGCCTGTCGGCTGCTGCGGCTGCCGACGATCCGCAACGAGTTCTCCGACATCGCCGAACGGGCGCTGAAGGACCAGATGAGCTATCGCGGGTTCCTCGCCGAGCTGCTGATGGCCGAGTGCGACGACCGGTCCCGGCGTCGCTCGGAGCGGCGGATCAAGGCGGCGGGTTTCCCTCGGGAGAAGTCGCTGCGGGCGTTCGACTTCGACGCCAACCCGAACATCGACGCGGCGACCGTTCACACCCTCGCGAACTGCGAATGGATCAAGAAGAGTCAGCCGCTCTGCCTGATCGGGGACTCCGGCACCGGCAAGTCCCACATGCTCATCGCCCTTGGCACCGAGGCCGCGATGAAGGGCTACCGGGTCCGCTACACGCTCGCCACGAAGCTGGTGAACGAGCTGGTCGAGGCCGCCGACGAGAAGCAGCTAAACAAGACCATCGCCCGCTACGGACGTGTCGATCTTCTCTGCATTGATGAGCTGGGCTACATGGAACTCGACCGCCGGGGCGCCGAACTCCTCTTCCAGGTCCTGACCGAGCGCGAGGAGAAGAACAGCGTCGCCATCGCCTCCAACGAGTCCTTCGGTGGCTGGACCAAGACGTTCACCGACCCCCGTCTCTGCGCGGCCATCGTCGACCGTCTCACCTTCAACGGCACCATCATTGAGACCGGCACCGATTCCTACCGGCTGGCCAGCACTCGGGCGCGTTCTGAGGAGCCTGCCAAGGCCGGATGACGTCTGGCCGCTTCCTTCTTCTGACGGCCAGCCGCCCGTCCGGGCGGCTGGCCGTCCCCCGTTCACGACAGCGCCGTCATTGCTCCTCGACATTCCAGAGCCGGCCGACCAACAACTGCCTCCGGAAGCCGTCGACAAACGCTGTAACTGGAGATCACCGAAGCCAGTCGCACCGGTCCACTAGCGACTGGGCCGGGTGCCGTCCTCTGAGGTGGGGCGGCACCCGGTCTTCGTCGGATCGGCGACCGGCGAGCGGGGCCGGTCCGACATGGTCAGCAGGGGGCGTAGACCGAGCTGATCTTGTCGTTGAAATTGCTCGGAAGGTTGATCGTCGGCCCGAAGGCGCCGTACGTGGCCAGCTGGGTTTTCCCGCCGGTGCCGTCGTAGACGCTCAGCGGGCTGCCCGCGCGGTTCCACAGCGAGCTGGTCCGGTTGTTGATGCTGGAGTCGAGGTCATAGATCCGGCCGCAGGACGGCACGACGTACAGGGTCCCGCCGCCGTTGCTGTTCTGGAACAGACACGCCTGGCCATGGTGGCAGTTGTCCCACCCCTGTGCCCCGAACGGCACAGGAATCGCGCGGAGCACCGGAGCGCTCGTGGCGGAAGGAGCGGTGGTCGTACTGTTCTGGGCGGAAGCGCTGCCTACTGCGGATGCCAGCAGCAGGGCGGCGCTCGCGGCGATGAAAGCGACTCTCTTCATGGGTGGATGTCTCCTTTTCGGTTCACTCGACGTCACGCGAAGACCGTTGCCACCGCACCGGCGTCTGCTCAGCCCGGTGCTGCCGCTGCGGCCTGCCCATCGCGGGCCCCGTAAGGCCCGGGGGAGTTGAGGAGGAGCGCGGGAACGCTTGGCACACAGTACGGATCGCGCATCGCGGACATCTGGTAGCGCGACTGGCTGGGAGTTGCCCAGTACGGCCGGCGAAGAAGAGCGGCCCACCAATGGCAGCCGTAATTCCTCTGCGCATAGTTCCCTCCTCTCTCACAGAAGGCGCAAAGTGCATTGCCGCCAGGGGGCCGAGAACCCTCCGGCGCCTATCGGCGCTGACCAGAATCGCCCTCGCCGATCGACACCTACTCTGGCATCACCTTCCTCCGGAATACTTGACTCCCCGTACACAGCGCTTGATGGTCCGTATCCTGCAATTCTTGGCGATTTCGAAACGCGTGGGCCAAAAGGTGATGCGATGCCGGGCTTGGGTCGCCACATAGGCATCACCAAGCTCATCAGTCAACCGTGCCTCACTGCATGACATGCGCATCACTCCTCCTCCGCGGCGCGCTAAATCGCGATCTTCTTTCGCAATCAACTCCAGGAGTTCGAGCGATACAACAAGGGCATTCGTGAGCACCCGCTAAAATGGTTTAGGCCACCTTCGGGAAAGTTTCGGCACACTTCTCTGTACGTGATGCCCTCCCGCTATCTTTGGCTGAGTCTCAAGGGGTGCAGCTGGACTGCCTACCTGAGAAGAGGAATCGAAGGTGCTGACCGAGACGGTCTTCCGCAGCGCGGACCTGGCGCCGGCGGAACGCTTCGAGTGCTGGCGAGAGCTCGTGGGCCAAACGCACGCCCCACTGGATGTCCGCAGTGATCACCGGGCGGACTTCCGGGTCTCCCAACGCGTATTGAAGATCGGGGAGGTGTCAGTATGGCCGACGACGTTCCAACCCGTGTGTTTCCGACGGACGCCGAAGCTGATCCAGCAATCCGACCCCGAAGGGCTCCACATCTCCCTACCGCTCAGCGGGCCGCTACGCGCTGTGCGGGGCAAGCATTCGACTGTGCACGGCCCGGACAGCTTGTGTGTCGTCGATACCTCGCAGCCAATCGACGTGTATGGAGGAGACGATGGCAATCCGCACACGGGCATCGGGGTGGAAGTCCCCAAAGCGCTGCTCTCGCTTCCCCGCGCTCAGGTCGACCAAGCCACGCGCCTGCAACTGTCAGCACACGAGGGATTCGGCTATCTGCTGGCGCAACTGCTGACCCAGTTGAAGAGCTCTCAGGCGTATCAGCCGATTGATGGGCACCGTCTTGAGGGCATCGTGGTCGACTTGGTCTCAGCGCTGATAGCCCAAGCTTCCGACGCCGGCCACACGCTCCCCGCAGAATCGCGTCAACGAGTGCTCGCGATGCACATACGCGCCTTCATCAAGCACCACCTGCACGACCCCCACCTCACCCTCGGCGCGATCGCCAGCGCGCATCACATCTCCCTCAGCTACCTCCACCGCCTCTTCTCCGAACAGGGCGAGACCATTACGGCATTGATACGCCGCCAGCGACTAGAGGGTGCCCGGCGCGATCTGGCTGACCCCGCGCAGTTGAACACCCCAGTCCACAGCATCGCCGCACGGTGGGGGTTCACTCACCACGCCGCCTTCACCCGTGCCTTCCGCGCCACCTACCACCTCGCCCCTCGCGACTACCGACACCAGGTGCATACGTCCTCGTAACAGACACCCTCGCCGTACGGTCGTGGCTGGGGCTGTGGCTGTTGTCGACTCCGCTCCCGGAAGGGGAGACGGAGGTCCTCATGGGTTCCAAGCGTTGCCCGAACGCTATGGCCCGTGGCGGACCGCCACGGGCCGCCCAGAAGGCCACACGTCTGCGGCGTGGGAAGGCCGGCGGCAGACCGCCGGCCTTCGACCCCGCCCGGCGGTTGCTACCGAGCCCGATCGTCATGTCCCGCTGGCCCGCTGACCTGGTCAAGGGCCCCTGGCCCCCAACCGGTCCCCAAAAACGACGAAGGCCGGTTTCGGATTTCTCCAAAACCGGCCCTGACCTGCGACTCTTACGAGTCGGGACGACAGGATTTGAACCTGCGACCCCTTGACCCCCAGTCAAGTGCGCTACCAAGCTGCGCCACGTCCCGATGCTCTGCGGCCCTGGGGTTTCCCCCGGCCGAGCGCGTACGAGAACGATACCGCACTTCATCGAGTGGTCGCGCACGCCTTCCCGGCCGTTGATCTCCGCGCCAGGCAGGGGATCGACGGCCCTGCGGTGGCACTCAGGCCGAGTTGAGTAACCGTACTCATGTGCGCCCGTCACGGCCCGGCGACGCTACGTGCATGACGACACCTTCCATCCAGCGCCCCACGACCACCGCGTTCTTCATCCAGGCCGCGCTCTCGTTCGTGCTGTCCCTGGGCGCCGTCGCCTACGGGATCTCCAAACTGTCGGTCGGCGCCTGGGAGCGTGGCTTCCTCGGGCTCGGCCTGGTCTTCGTGGTCACCTCCGCCTTCACCCTCGCCAAGTGCGTACGTGACCGGCAGGAGGTGGAGGAGGTGACCAACCGGGTGGACAAGGCCCGGATCGACAAGCTGCTGATGGAACAGGATGTGTTCAAGCCCGGCAGCGTATGAGCATGAGGAGGCATCCCGTACGGGAGGGTGTGGCCCAGCACACTCCGTGCGGGACGCGGACGTCGCGAGCCACCTCCGACACTGCGGCACTCGATGACGGCCGACAGGGCGCCGTTCCCCAGCTCGGGGAGCGGCGCCCCGTCGCGTCGGGCCGCGGGTCAGCCGCGCGCAGTGCGCGGCAGGGGGATGCGGGGGGCCGGGGCCGGCCGCGCGCCGCCCGAGACCGGTGCCGTACCGGCCCGGCTGGGGGGGGCCGCGACGCCCGGTGCGGGCGGGGCGCCGGCCCCGCGCGTGGCTCCCGACCGGCCCTGGGGTGGGTCACCTTCGGTCGCCGGGTCGTCGCCTAGGAGGTAGCGGGCACCGGTGCCGCGCTCGGCCGCGGCGTCCTCCGGGTTGTAGAGGCTGCACTTACGCAGCGAGAGGCAGCCGCAGCCGATGCAGCCGGCGAGGCGGAGCTTGAGCCGTTCCAAGTCGGCGATCTGCGCGTCGATGCGGTGGCTCCAGACGCGGGCCACCGAGTTCCACTGGGCGGCGTTGGGTGCCCGCTCCTCGGGCAGCCGCTGGAGCGCGGCGCCGGCCTCCTCCAGTGAGAGGCCGACCTGCTGGGCGGCGCGGATGAAGGCGACCCGGCGGAGCGTGGCGCGGGGGAAGCGGCGCTGGCCGCCGACGGTGCGTTCGGCGTGGATGAGGCCGAGTTCCTCGTAGTAGCGCAGGGCGGAGGTCGCCAGTCCGCTGCGGGCCGCGAGTTCGCCGATCGTCAGGCGGTCATGCTTCGACGTCATGGCCTGCGAGCGTAGTCGGCGCGGGGCGCGGGGGCCGGGCAGTCCACCGCGCCGGCCGGCAGTCGGCACGGGCCTGCCACCGGGGCGGGCGGCATCGACCACGATCATGCTGTACGCTCTTGACCTGCAACGACGGTGGCGGCGCGAGTGCGGAGCCGACGTTCGATGCATCGGGACGTGGCGCAGCTTGGTAGCGCACTTGACTGGGGGTCAAGGGGTCGCAGGTTCAAATCCTGTCGTCCCGACTCGTAAGAGTCGCAGGTCAGGGCCGGTTTTGGAGAAATCCGAAACCGGCCTTCGTCGTTTTTGGGGACCGGTTGGGGACCAGGGGCCCTTGAGCGCGGTCAGCGGGTCATGGCGATCAGGCCCGGCAGCTAGCCAGCGGGGCGAGCGGCGGTGCGCGGCCATCCGGAAGTTTCGCCACGTGCCCTTCTTCGACGTCATCATGATCAAGCATTCCCTAGACATATGGGGCGGGCATGGGCGTGCCGCGTCCTGCGGAACGTCCTCGACGTCAGAGCGGTCGTCGCTGGGGTGCGGCATGTGGGCGGGTGGCCGGGCGTACGGGTGCTCGGTGAGTGGTGACCGTTGGGTTGTTCCGGTGCCCGGTGCCCGGTGCCCGGTGGGTGTGAGGTGGCGGCGGTGCGCAGGGGTGCGGTCCCTTCGATTGTGGGGGTAAATCGGCTGTAAAAGCGGCGAGTGCGGGTGGTCGTGAAACGGAATGTGGAATCTGTCATTCACGTGGCGGTGGCCGTATCGGCGCCCGTTTGTCGTAGGCGACCACCGGCGGTCCTGCTGCGCCAATTCCTTCATTGCTTACGCTAATGAATTATGATCGTTGCAGGTCAGGGTGGGTTCGGGCTTCTTGTTGGTAAAACGCTTGGACCTATTTTGCGTACCTGAATTGAGATCTACGTGTGAGTGGAAAAGTGATTTCTCGTGCCTCATAGCCGCAAGACGAGAGGCTAGCGCTGGCCGGTTTGCTCGCCACCTGGACGTCGCCAGTGCGCTCGCCCAACTCAGCCTTGACTCGCTGACCGCACTCCAACTGCGCAACCGGCTCGCGGAAGCCCCCGGCCTCCGCCTGCCCGCCACCATCGGCTTCGACCAGCCGACCGGATCGGCACTCGTCGCCCACCTGCGCCGCGAACCGGCCACCAGCCACGGTGAGGTCACCGCCTCAACCGTCACATTGGCGGCGGAGGATACGCTCACCGGGCTGTACCGACAGGCGTGTGGGCTCGGGCTGTACGAGGAGGGTTGGCACATGGTGAACGCTGCCGCGCTGGTGCGGCCGGTGTTCGCGACGCTGGAGGAGGGCGCCGCCCAGCCGCTGGTTCCGCTGGCCACCGGGCCGGGCGTCCAGGTGCTCTACTTCCCGCCGACACTGGCGCCGTCGGGCCCGCACTGCTTCGCCGGGTTCGCCCCCGTCTTCGCGGGCGAGCGGGAGGTCACCGTGCTGCCCCACCCTGGCTTCGCGGTCAAGACACCCACGCTGTACGCGCACGCCACCTTCCCGCCCGACGGGAGCACCACGGTGCAGACCGAAGATGCCTGGCAGCCCCAGTGGCCCTTTCCGACCGAGGGCGCCGACGTGCCGGGCAACCGCTTCACCGTCATGGAGGACCACTCCGAGATCACCGCACGCGCCGTACGGGACTGGCCGGCGGCCCACCATGACGAGACCCGCTGACGCCCCGGGCAACGCGCACCCGCACCCGCACTCGCATCCGACCGAGCACGACCACGCAACAGAACGGACGACGACCATGACAGCTACCGACGGCAGCGACCTCTGGCTCCGCCGGTTCCACCCCGCGCCGGCCGCCCCGGCCCGGCTGGTGTGCTTCCCGCACGCAGGCGGATCGGCCAGCTTCTACTTCCCCGTCTCGGCCGCGCTGGCCAGCGACGCCGACGTGGTGGCCATCCAGTACCCCGGCCGCCAGGACCGGCGCCACGAGCCGAACGTGGAGGACCTGAACGCCCTGGCCGACCGCATCGCCCCCGTGGTGGCACCGCTGTTCGACCGGCCCGTGGTGTTCTTCGGACACAGCATGGGCGCCGTGCTCGCCTTCGAGGTGGCCCGCCGACTCCAGGGCGACGGGCACGTGCCTGCGAAGCTGTTCGCCTCCGGCCGGCGCGCCCCCTCCACTCGCCGCGCGGAGAATGTCCACCAGCGGGACGACGACGGGATCGTCGCCGAGATGAAGGCCATGAGCGGCACCGACGCCCAGGTGTTGGGCGACGAGGAACTGCTGCGCATGGTGCTGCCGGCGATCCGCAGTGACTACCGGGCCATCGAGACGTACGCCCCGGTGGAGACGACCGTCGACTGCCCGATCACCGCCCTGGTCGGCGACGCGGACCCGAAGACGACGATCCCCGAAGCGGAGGCGTGGGGCGGCCACACCACCGCCGAGTTCGCCACCGAGGTGTTCGGCGGCGGCCACTTCTACCTCAGCCCGCGCGCGGCCGAGGTGATCGCCCTGGTCCGCCAGGCGGTACAGGGTGCGGTGACCGTCGGCTGACCGTCGGCTAGGAAGAGCTGTTGGGCAGACAGGGGTTGGAGGGGCGCGCCGTCCAACCCCTGCTGTGTTGCTGGACCTGGTGCCCGGGGCCGGTGCCTTGTGGGGTGGTGCTCGGTGGGCGGGCGCGGGCCGGAGTGGCGCATTGCGTGGGGGGTCGGCGGTGAGTTCCCGCCAACTAGGTCTGGACGGAGCTGACTTGGTGGGGGTGGGGAGGGGAATGGGGCGAAGTTCAGCAGGCGAACGTGGATCGAGGGGGCGGAGTGAGGCGAAGTTCGTCAGGCGAACGTGGAACTGGGATGCGGAGTGGAGCGAAGTTCGCCAGGCGAACGTGAATCTGAGGGTGCGGAGTGGGTCGGGGTTCACCAGGCGAACGCGGAGGGTGTTGTGGCGCGGGGGTGCGGAATGGCGTGGGGAGTGGGACGGGGTTCGCCAGGCGAACGTGTCCCTACGACGCCTGCGGATGCGCTCGCAGGGACGTGATCTCGAAAGAGACGTGATCGCGAAGGGGCGACGGTGGGCGCGTGCGCGAGGCAGGCCGCAATGCGGTGCGGTGCCGCGACCGTGATCCATCCGCTGCGGCCCGGCTGGCCGGCCCCGCTTGCTGGAAGGCTGCCATTACGGAAAGTGAAGGCCGCCGATGTGCCCGGGCCCGCCGTGACCGGGTGCGCCGCCCGGAGCGCGACCGCCGCCCGCGTCGCGAGCCGGGACGGGGCCTCGGGTCGGTGCCGGTGCTGCTGGCGCCAGTGCCCGGGAGGGGAGGGGCCGAGGGGCGGGGCGCGCCGGGTAGGGGTCCGCGGCCCGGGCTGTGCTGGTTCGGGGGAGGGCGGCGGGTAAGGCATGATCGAGGGATGTCTGATCGCATCATCGCCGCCTGTGACGGGGCGGCCAAGGGGAACCCGGGCCCGGCCGGATGGGCGTGGGTCATCGCGGACGCGGCTGGTCGGCCGGAGCGCTGGGAGGCCGGCCCGCTGGGACGCGCCACCAACAACGTGGGTGAACTCACCGCCCTACAGCGGCTGTTGGAGGCGGTGCATCCCGGTACCGCCCTGGAAGTGCGGATGGACTCGCAGTACGCGATGAAGGCCGTGACCGAGTGGCTGCCGGGCTGGAAGCGGAAGGGCTGGAAGACGGCGTCGGGCAAGCCGGTCGCCAATCAGGAGCTGGTCCAGCAGATCGACGCGCTGCTCACCGGCCGGGACGTCGAGTTCCGGTACGTGCCGGCGCACCAGGTGGGCGGCGACCCGCTGAACGCCATCGCCGACCAGGCCGCGAGCGACGCGGCCGTCAGCCAGCAGGCCGCCGGCACCGCGCTCGGCGCGACGGAGCTGCCGGTGCCCGAGGCAGGCCGCAGCACCCAGGCCCGGGCGCGCTCGGGCTCCGGCGCGGGGAAGCGGCCGGCCCGCTCCGGGTCGGGCGGCAGCGCGCCCACGATCAAGGCGAAGTTCCGCGGCACCTGCCCGTGCGGCGCCTCGTACGACGTGGGTGAGTCGATCACCAAGCTCGGTACGCGCTGGGGCCACCCCGCCTGCCGGGCAGCCGGGGTGCAGACGGCGGAGGGCTGAGCCCGCGGCCTCGATGCGACGGCGCGGAGCCGGGGCGCGGCCGTCACGGGCCGCTCACGCCCGCCCGTACCGGGTTGGCCCGTACCGGACTCGGACCCGGGCCTGGACCACACCACACCCGCCCGTACCGCGTTGGCCCGTACCGGACCCGGACCGCACCGCGCCCGTACCGCGTCCGGCCGGAAGTCGTCCGTGGCTGACTTCCCCTCGTTGCTGGGGCGGGCCATCGCCGCTTCGATGGCCCCCTGCCGGCGGCGGTCCCGTCGTCGGCTACCGCGAGGGCAGGGGGTCGGAAGACCGTGCGTCACCCCAGAAGAGTCAGCCGCCGCGGCGGCCGAAGAGCACGACCGAGTGGCATACCGGGGGCGGCGGCGCTAGGGGGCGGCGCCGCACTCGTCGTATCGGTGCTTCCCGCGCGCGACGCAGCGGCGGCGGACCCGCCGGCGGCCAGCCCGGTGGACGTGGTCCCTGGTCAGCGGACGCAGACGCCCGCCCTGGTGCAGGGGCTGCGCGACGCGGCTCCGGCCGGCGGCAGCGCGGCCGATGCGGCCCGCGGCTATCTGGACGGGCAGCGGGACAGGTACTGGATCGCCGCGGCCCGGCGCGATCTGGTGCCGGTCTCCACCACGACATCGGGTGGACAGGAGGCGGTACGCCTGCAGCAGCGGTACCGGGGCGTGCCCGTCCTGGGCGGCCAGTACGTCGTCCGGATGCGGCAGAAGAACGGCGAGCGCACGGTCACCGGCACCTCGGGCAAGTACTTCACCGAACTGCGCACCACCACGACGCCCGAGGTCAGCGAGGCAATCGCGGTCGAGCGCGCGGTCGACGCCATCACCACCGAGCTCAGTGAACGAAAGTTCGCCGGGCAGGAGCCGCCCGCGGGTGCCCCGGAACCGGCGCCGCTCACCGGCACCGCCCGCGGCCTGGTGGTGCTGCCGTCCGGCGCCGGCGTGCTCACCCGGCACATCACCGTACGCGGCAGCGACCCGGCCACCGGGCTGCCGGTCCTGCGCGAGGTGTACGTGGACGCCCGCGCCGGCTACCCCGTCCTCCAGTACAGCGGCATCAAGACGCTCGACGCGCCCCGGACCGCCGACCGGCGGCGGACACCGAACACCCGGGCCCGAACGGACGCACAGGCCCGCGGGCCGCGCGCGGCCGAACGCGGCTTCGGCGTCAAACTGGACGGTCAGGGCGTCGCCCTGGAGGTGGAGTACGACGCATACCGCAAGGTGTACGCGCTCCGCGACCGCACCCGCATCCCCGACGACTACGGCTCCCTGGCCACCTGGGACGCCCGCGGCAAGGCCCCGAGCGAGGTGTCGGGCCAGTGGCCGCCGGAGCTTGAGGTGGTCGGCGCGCCGACCCCCGCATTCCCCTTCGAGGCCACCAACGCCGGTGCGGTGGACGCGCATTGGGCCGCAGCGAATGTCTACGACTACCTCCGCGACAAGCACGGCCGCAACAGCCTCGACGGCCACGGCATGACGATCGACTCGCTGGTGGGCGTCGCCAGCTACGACGGCAGCTACGTCAACGCCTTCTGGGACGGCCAGAAGATGGTCTACGGCATCGGCGACGCCGAGTTCCGGCCGCTCTCGGCCGGTCTCGACGTCGTCGGCCACGAGATGACGCACGGCGTCATCGAACACTCGGCCAACCTGGTGTACGCCGGCCAGTCCGGGGCCATGAACGAGGCCATCGCCGACTACTTCGGCAACGCCATCGAGGCGGACGCGTACGACATCCCGGTATCCGACCCCGATTCGGGGCTGCTCGGTGAGCGGCTGTGCCGGACCAAGGAACCCCGCGCGTGCGCGCTGCGCGACCTCAACGACGGGCGGACCACCAGCAAGTCCTTCCTCGGCGTCGGCTTCGGCACCGACAACGGCGGCGTCCACCTCAACTCGACCATCTTCGGCGGCGCCCTGTGGGACGTGCGCCAGGAACTGGGCGCCGAGCGCACCGACCGCATCGTCTACCGGGCGTTGACCCAGTACCTCACCCCGTTGGACGGCTTCACCGAGGGGCGGGCCGCGGTGCTCGCCGCGGCGAAGGAACTCGGCACGACGGCGGCCGAACAGCGGGCGGTGGAGCGCGCGTTCACCGGCCACGGCATCGTGCCCGGTTGGGAACTCGCCCTCGGCGTGGACTCCGACGTCATCCTGGACCGGGTCAACACGACCGACTCCAACCCTGGCGGGGGCGGCGGCTGGTGGGTGGCTTCCAAGTCCAACGAGGACGGCTCGGAACCGTACTCGGTGTGGGCCGGGCGCGGCGATGGAGCCGGCGAGCCCAAGCTGATCAGCCCCAACGACGGCCGCTATCACGTCAACCCGGCCACCGACGGCAAGACCGTGGTGTGGCAGGCGTTCGGCTCCGGCGGCGGCGTGGAGATCCTGGCCAGGCCGCGGGCCGGGGGGCCGGTCAAGAAGCTGTGGCGGGGCCGCGGCGCCAGCACCGCGATGGACGTCGACGGCGACGTCGTCACCTTCGGCCACGCCAACCACGGTGGACGCCAGGGTGTGACCTATCTGAGCCTGCGGGACCCCGCGAACATCGTCCGCATCGGCGGCGGCACCTACCACCAGTCGTACACCCCGTCGGTCAGCCGAGGGAAGGTGGCCTACCAGGACAAACGACGGGTGCGGGCCGCCGAGTACGAGTGGACCACGCACGTCGTCGACGTGGCCACGGGCCAGGACACCGTCATCCAGCGGGCGACGCCCGGGGCGCGCATCGGCCCGACGGACATCAACGGCAGCCACGTCTTCTGGCTCCTGGACGAGCGGACCCAGCAGGATCGGACGACGGTACGGCGCGCCGCGCTCGATGGTTCGGGCATCGTCGACCTCAGCCCGCAGACCGGCCCGGACGCGCTCAACGCGTACACCCTGACGGTCTCCGACGACAGTGTGACGGTCGGCAGCTATCTGCCCGACCCCGAGATTCGCAACGAGTCGATCCCCAAGCTCTACCAGTTCGCGGCCGGGGGTGCGCCGGACGACCCGGGCACCCGGCGCGGCCGGGTCTCCTGCAACCGCGGCGAGCAGGGGCCCGCGGCTGCGCTGACGGGTAGTCAGGTGGTCTGGCTCGACGCCACGACCGGCATCAGCAGCCTGGTCACCCGCTCCCGGCCGACGGGCCACTGCGGCTGATCACCCAGGCACGGGGGCGTTCGCACTGAGCAGGTGTGGGTCTGGGTGTGCGGTGCTGGGGGCTGGGGCCGGGGTGTGAGGGGGCCGGCCCCAGCCCTGGCCCCGGTCTCGGTCTCCGCTTCGGCCCTGGTCCCGGTCTCAGCCCGGACCTGGCTCCGGTTTTGGTCTCCACCCTGGCACCAGTCCTTGGCCCCAAGGCCAACCCGAGCCCCAATCCCAGAAAACGGCATGCCCCCAGAATGTGCCGACCGGCGGAAGGAGCCCGCTGTAAAGCGAGGGGCTCGCTGCAAAAGAGCCGTGCTTTCCGCGCCGCCGCACATTCGTACCGCCCGCACATGCGTACTGCCGTGCATGCGTACCGCCGTGCATTCGTGTCGTCCGGCAAGACGATCCGTCCGCGCCGTCGCGCGGAACGCATTCGGCCGCATATCTCGTGCGGGCCGGGGCGGCGGGTTAACCTACCCGTTCGGTCTCCGGTTCCCCCGGCCTCCGGGGCCGACGGGTGGGGCAGCGGGCCGGGCCGAGTGCGGGTGGTGCCCGTGCCCGGTTCGCCGTGGGGCGGTCGCCGGCTAGGGTCGGCAGCGTCCCGGCGACCGGCCGGGTTGCTCACCCGTACGGTACGAACGGTTCAGCCGGCGCGGCGACGCGGCGCACGTCAGCACGGCGGCGCCGCACGCACGCGGCGTCGCACCAGCGCAGTGGGGAGGCGGCATGGCACGGCGTACGGCGGTTCCCGGCCGCCGCGTCACGGCGTCGGGCGCGCTATCCGGTGGGCTGCGCCCGCTGGCCGCGGCCGTCGTCGCCGTACTCGTCGCCCTGATGGGCCTGCTGTCACCGGCCGGCCACCCCACGCTGCTGCGCACCGGGGCACACACCCAGGCCGCCGCGCCGTACGCGATCAACCCCGCCGCGCCGTACCCGAGCAGCCTCGCAACCTCGCCGTACGCGAGTAGCACCACAGCCCCGCCGTACGCGACCAACCCCACAGCCGCCCCGGGCGACCGGCAAGCCGCAGGACCGCAGCCCACCGCCGGCCAGCAGGCCGCACACCAGGCGCTGCGGCTGTTCGCGGACGAGGCCGCCGGGCCCGAGGCGGCCAACGGGCCGCACCTCCAGCCGTACGGCGCGCTGCCGCGGCTGACCGCCGACCGCTCCGCGACCGGGCACGCCGCCCCGCCACCCGGGGCCGCGGCCGTGCCCCCGCCGACGGTGTTCACGCCGTCGGTCGGCTGGCGCGCGCCGCCCACCGGGCGCGTCGACCTGGCCCGCGCCGTGCACGCCACGCCGTACGCCGGCCGGGCGCCCCCGCATTCCTCCGGTAGCTGACCCCTCACCCCGCACCACTCCCTTTCCCGCGCCGCCGTGTGCGGCTGCGGCACGCCTGCCGGAGGCATGCTGTGACGCGCTCCATGCGGGTGCGAGCCCTGTTCGCGCTCGTCCTCGTCGCCCTATCGCTCTACATCGCCGTGACCGTGCCCGCCCGCCTCGGCCTCGACCTGCGGGGCGGCACCCAGATCGTGCTCGAAACCCGGGACTCGGCCACCGCGACGGCCGACTCCAAAGCCGCCGACCGCACCCTGGAGGTGCTCCGCCGCCGGGTCGACGCGCTCGGCGTCACCGAACCGACCCTGACCCGTTCCGGCGAGAACCGGATCATCGTCGAACTGCCCGGAGTACAGGACCCGCGCGAGGCCGCCGACGTACTCGGCCGCACCGCACAACTCGCCTTCCACCCCGTACTCGCCCAGGCCCCACCGGGCACCACCACCGACGAGGGCACCCAGAAAACCGAGGACACCAAGGACACCCAAAAAACCGAGGACACCAAGGAAGCCAAGAACAGCAAGAACGCCGAAGACGCCAAGGAAAGCAGCGGGGCCGGCGCGGACGGGCAAGGCCGGGTGCTGTCCGACGAGGACGGCGACGCGCTGCGGCTCGGGCCGTCCACGCTCGGCGGCGGCGACGTCGGTGAGGCCGAGGCGCGCATGGACCCCCAGGCCGGACTCGGCTGGTTCGTCAGCATCGACTTCCGCAAGGGCGGCAAGGGGTGGGCCGCGTTGACCGGCCAGGCCGCGTGCGCCGCCCCCGGCGATCCGGCCCGCCGGGTGGCCATCGTCCTCGACGACGAGATCATCTCGTCCCCGCAGGTCGACCCCGGTGTGCAGTGCGAACGGGGCATCACCGGCGGCTCCACCCAGATCACCGGGGACTTCGACCGCGACGAGGCCCGCGAACTCGCGCTGTTGATCAACGGCGGCGCGCTGCCGGTGCCGGTGGAGACCGTCGAACAGCGGACCGTCGGCCCCACGCTGGGCGCCGAGGCCATCCGGGCCAGCGCCCAGGCGGCCATCATCGGCACCGCGCTGACGGGCCTGTTCATCATCGCCGTCTACCGTCTCCTCGGCGCCCTGGCCGTCCTCGCGCTCGCCTGCTACGGGCTGCTTTCCTACGCCGCCCTGGTGGGCCTCGGAGCCACCCTGACGCTGCCGGGACTCGCGGGATTCGTCTTGGCCATCGGAATGGCGGTCGATGCGAATGTCCTCGTCTTCGAGCGGGCGCGCGAGGAATACGCGGTACGGGAACGGAAAACGCCACGCTCGGCCTTGGCCGCCGGATTCCGGCAGGCATTCAGCGCCATTGCCGATTCCAACATCACCACGTTGATCGCGGCCGGGCTGCTGTTCCTGCTCGCCTCCGGGCCGGTCCGCGGATTCGGCGTCACGCTGGGCATCGGCGTGCTGGCCTCCATGATCAGTGCCCTGGTGATCACCAGGGCGCTCGCCGACTTCGCGGTGGGCCGGCGCGCGGTGCGCAAGCGGCCGGGCCTCACCGGGATCGCCGACAGCGGGGCGGTCCGCACCCGGCTGCTGCGCCGCAACCCGTACCTGCTGCGCCGCCCCCGGCGCTGGCTCGCCGGCTCCGCCGTCGCCCTGGTCCTGGCCACGGCGGGCATCGGGGTGCGGGGGCTGGACTTCGGGGTGGAGTTCACCGGCGGCCGGTTGGTGGAGTACTCGACCGCGGCCCC
>NZ_JBEHZD010000136.1:0-15230 GCF_040240285.1 Streptomyces sp. HSW2009
CCCCCCCCCCCCCCCCCCCCCCCCGCCCCCCCCCCCCCCCCGGCGGGGGGGGCCCCCCCACCCGCTTCGTCACGGTCCGCGCTGGTCCACCGAATGGACTAGTGCGAGTCGACTACCACGGACCACCCGCTGGGATGACCCACCCAGCGACAACCATCCCGATGGGTGACGCGTCTTCCCTACGAGAAGAAGCGCTGCCGCTAAATGCCTGCGAAATGACGCTCGCAGGGCAAGACTGAGACCAACCGACAGTTACGGGGGGCGGCAATGGACACCGCACCGAGCCGCAGGACAGCCACCACATCGCAGCGAAAGACCTCCACCATGTGCCAGCACCAACCGCCGTGCCCGACAGCAGAGTCCGCCGACCGGGAGGCGGCCCATCTCGTGGCCCACCATCCCGAGCAGGGCTGGAGCCTGCTGTGCAACGGGGTCCTGCTCTTCGAGGACACCGGCGAGCTGCTGCCGAACGGGCAGGTCATCGCCCCGCACCGGCCGCTGGGCACCGAGCACGTGATGACGGCCGCGTAACGGGCACCATCTCGATCGGCGCACCGGCGCCGGTCACCACGGCGCCGCACCGCGACGGACCGCCAGCAGGCACCCGCCCGTACGACGACGCCCTGAGCTACGACGCGCACACCACGCGCGGTACCACCACGAGGGGCCGGCCCGGCAAACGCCGAACCGGCCCCATTCGCATGCTCAGGCGCGGGTCACCCCGCACCAGACGGCCTCAGTCAGCCGTCGTACTCGTCCACCGGCGGGCAGGAGCAGACCAGGTTACGGTCGCCGAACGCGCCGTCTACGCGGCGGACCGGGGGCCAGTACTTGTCCGCGGCCACCACACCTGCCGGGAACACGGCGTCCTCACGGCTGTACGCGTGGTCCCAGGCACCGCCGACCATCGCCGCCGTGTGCGGGGCGTTCCGCAGCGGGTTGTCGTCGGCCGCCCACTCGCCCGCACCCACCTTGGCGATCTCCGCACGAATGGCGATCATCGCCTCGCAGAACCGGTCCAGCTCGGACAGGTTCTCGCTCTCGGTCGGCTCAATCATGAGCGTTCCGGCGACCGGGAAGGACATCGTCGGCGCGTGGAAGCCGTAGTCGATCAGGCGCTTGGCCACGTCGTCCACGCTGACGCCGGTCTCCTTGGTCAGCGTCCGCAGGTCGATGATGCACTCGTGCGCCACCAGACCGGCCGGCCCCGTGTAGAGCACCGGGTAGTGCGGCTCAAGGCGCTTGGCGATGTAGTTGGCGCTGAGCACCGCGACCTGGGTGGCCCGGCGCAGCCCCTCGGCACCCATCAGCCGCACGTACGCCCAGGAGATGGGCAGGATGCCGGCCGATCCCCACGGCGCCGCCGACACCGGGCCAACGCCGGTCTCGGGGCCGGCCGCGGGCTGGAGCGGGTGGTTGGGCAGGTAGGGCGCCAGGTGCTCGCGCACGCCCACCGGGCCGACGCCGGGGCCGCCACCGCCGTGCGGGATGCAGAAGGTCTTGTGCAGGTTCAGGTGCGAGACGTCGCCGCCGAACCGGCCCGGCTTCGCCAGCCCGACCAGCGCGTTGAGGTTGGCGCCGTCCACGTACACCTGGCCGCCCGCGTCGTGCACGGCGGCGCAGATGTCACTGATGTGCTCCTCGAACACCCCGTGGGTGGAGGGGTAGGTGACCATCAGCACGGCCAGTTCGTCGGCGTGCTTCTCGATCTTGGCGTGCAGGTCGGCGGTGTCCACCTCGCCGTCGTCGCCGGTCTTGACGACGACGACCTTCATTCCGGCCATCACGGCGCTGGCGGCGTTGGTGCCGTGCGCCGACGAGGGGATCAGGCAGACCGTGCGCTGCTCGTCGCCGTTGGCCCGGTGGTAGGCGCGCACCGCAAGCAGCCCGGCGAGTTCGCCCTGCGAACCGGCGTTCGGCTGGATGGAGACCTTGTGGTAGCCGGTGACCTCGGCGAGCCGGTCCTCCAGCTCCTTGATCAGAGTCAGATAGCCCTGCGCCTGCTCGATCGGCGCGAACGGGTGCAGCGCACCGAACTCCGGCCAGGTGACCGGCTCCATCTCGGTGGTCGCGTTCAGCTTCATGGTGCAGGAGCCGAGCGGGATCATCCCCCGGTCCAGCGCGTAGTCGCGGTCCGCCAGCTTGCGCAGGTAGCGCAGCATCGCCGTCTCGGAACGGTGCTGGTGGAAGACCGGGTGCGTGAGGTACGCGTCGGTACGCAGCAGCGACTGCGGCAGCGCGTCGGCCACGCCCGCGTCCAGCTCCGCCACATCGGCCTGCACGCCGAAGGCGCCCCACACGGCGGCCAGCTCCGCGCGGCCGGTGGTCTCGTCGCAGGCGATGCCGATCTGGTCGGCGTCGACCAGCCGCAGGTTGACGCCGGCCTCGCGGGCCGCGGCGACGACCTCGGCCGCCCGCCCCGGCACCCGCGCGGTGAGCGTGTCGAAGTAGGCGCCGTGCACGACCTCGACCCCGCCGGCCCGCAGCCCGGCGGCGAGCACCGTGGCGTAGCGGTGGGTACGGCGGGCGATGGCGGCCAGGCCGTCCGGGCCGTGGTAGACCGCGTACATGCCCGCCATCACGGCGAGCAGCACCTGGGCGGTGCAGATGTTGCTGGTGGCCTTCTCGCGGCGGATGTGCTGCTCGCGGGTCTGGAGCGCCAGCCGGTACGCCTTGTCGCCGTCCGCGTCGACGGAGACGCCGACGAGTCGGCCGGGCAGGCTGCGGGCGAACTTCTCGCCGACGGCCATGAAGCCGGCGTGCGGGCCGCCGAAGCCGATCGGCACGCCGAACCGCTGCGTGCTGCCGACGGCGATGTCGGCGCCCAGCTCACCGGGCGAGGTGAGCAGCGTGAGGGCGAGCAGGGCGGCGGCGACCGTGACGACCGCGCCGAGCTCGTGCGCCCGCTCGATGATCGCCCGCGGGTCGCGCACCGCGCCGGAGGCCCCCGGGTACTGGAGCAGGACGCCGAAGACGCCGCGCTCGGCGACCTCGTCCGGGATGCCGTCGGACAGGTCGGCGACCACGATCTCCACACCGGTGGGCTCGGCGCGGGTCTGGATCACGGCGATGGTCTGCGGCAGACAGTCCGCGTCGATCAGGAAGACGCCGTTCTTGACCTTGCCCACACGCCGCGAGAGCGCCATGGCCTCGGCCGCCGCGGTGCCCTCGTCGAGCAGCGAGGCGCCGGAGGTGGGCAGCCCGGTCAGGTCCGCGACCATGGTCTGGAAGTTCAGCAGCGCCTCCAGGCGCCCCTGCGAGATCTCCGGCTGGTACGGGGTGTACGCGGTGTACCAGGCCGGGTTCTCCATCACGTTGCGCAGGATCACCGGCGGCGTGAAGGTGCCGTGGTAGCCGAGGCCGATCATGGGCGTGACGACCTGGTTGCGGTCGGCCAGCGCACGCAGTTCGGCGAGCACCTCCGGCTCGGTCCTGGCGTCGGGCAGGCGCAGCGCCTCGGCGCTCTTGATCACGTCGGGCACGGCAGCCGCGGTCAGCTCGTCCAGCGAGCCGAAGCCGACCTGGGCCAGCATCTTGGCCTGTGCCTCACGGTCGGGCCCGATGTGACGCTCGTCGAAGGGCGTGCCGCGCTCCAACTCGGTCAGGGAGATGCGGTGTGCAGTCATCTGCGGAGGCCTCCTGGTCATACGACCTTCGGGGGCACCATGGCGCTGGTGCCCGAACGGCCTCCCCCTCTGTCATCGCGACCTGAGAGCTTCACCGGCCCGCATCGCGGCCCGGCTTTCACCGTCGGTGAGGACGGGTTCCGGGCTGATGCCAGTCCGTGACCCGCCCTGCTTTCCAGAGTGACCTCGTCCGTACGGTACGTGTGCCTGAGAGATTCCGGGGAGGATTTGCTCCTTCGGCGCCCCCGCCTACCTGCGGCGGAGGGCTCTCCCGCACGGGGTCGACAGCCACGGACCAGCCTACCAGCGACGTTTTCACCTGCTTCCTCTGCTTCCTCAAGTGGCCGGTGGGCATGATGTGCCCTTACGTAGGTGTCATAGGGCAGTCACGACCTTGCTGGAGGTGATGGACGGTGCAGACGGACACCGATCCGAGGCACTTGATAGGCCGCAAGGCGTTCGATCGCCACGGCACGAAGATCGGCACCGTGGACGAGGTCTACCTCGACGACGCGACCGGCGCACCCGAGTGGGCGGCGGTGCGCACCGGCCTGTTCGGGCGGGACGTCTTCGTACCCCTGGAGCCGAGCGAGGTGGTCGACGAGGTCCTGCGCGTGCCCTTCGACCGCGCGCTCATCAAGGGTGCGCCCGACCTCGGTGTCGGCCGGCACCTCTCACCCGAGCAGGAGGTCCAGCTCTACCGGCACTACGGGCTCGACACCTCGCGGCGCAGCGCTCCCACCCCGCCGCCGGACACCGGCTTCGGGCATATCGCCGGTTCGGACGAGGGGGGGGGGACGGCTTCGGGCGGCTGAGGCACCGGCCGGGACGCCACCGGCTCCCCCGCGTCACACGACGCTTCGGGGTCCGGCGCGGCGGGCCCTGTCTCGGGGCGGATCAGCGGCAGCGGCTCGGCCTGCGTGAGGTCCGGATCGTCGACGGCGAAGGTCCGCACCCGGCCCGGGGCCGACCACGGCTCCTCGAACCGCACGGTCACCCGGCCGACGCCGCTGCCCTGCACCCAGCCGGCGCCGTACTCGGCGTGCACGACGTCCAGCCCCGGCAGCCAGCGCCGGGGCGGCTCGGGTCGCTCAGGCTCGGCAGGGCCGGCGAGCGGCCCGGGTGCGCCGCTCTCGGCCGCTGCGGCCCCCCGGGAGCCCCCGGCACCGGCCTGCTCGCCCCGCCCCTGCTGCTCGCCCGCCAGCGCCTCGCGCTCGGTGGCCGCCTGGGCGAACAGGTCCTCCTGGGTGTAGTCGGCCAGCCCCGTGACGCCGACGCCGAGCAGCCGCACACCCTCGGCCGTCTCCACCGCGTCGATCAGCCGCCTGGCCGCTTCCCGCACGACCGCAGGGTCGTCCGTCGGGCCGCGCAGCGTCTCGGAGCGGGTGAGCGTCGAGAAGTCGTAACGCCGCACCTTCAGTACGACCGTACGACCCGATCTGCCGGCCGCCCGCAGCCGTTCGACGCACCGGACGGCGAGCCGGTCCACCTCGAACTGCACCCGGGAGCGGTCCGTCAGGTCCTCGTCGAAGGTGTCCTCGACCGACACCGACTTGGTGTCCCGCTCGGCGACCACGGGGCGCTCGTCCCGCCCGCTGGCCAACGCGAACAGCGAGGCCCCGTGCGCCCTGCCGAGCAACCTGACCAACTCGGCCTCACCCGCCTCGGCCGTCTCACCCACGGTGTGGATGCCGGCCCTGCGCAGCGCCTCGGCCGTCGCCGGCCCCACCCCGGGAATGGCCCGCACCGACATGGGCCCCAGCAGTGCGAGCTCCGTGCCCGGCTCGATCACCACCAGGCCGTCGGGCTTGGCCTGCTCGGAGGCGATCTTGGCGAGCATCTTGGAGCCGGCCAGCCCCACCGACCCGGAGAGCCCGGTCGCCGCGGCGATGTCCCTGCGCAGCCGCTCCCCCACCGCCCGGGCGGCCTGCGTCCGCGGCTCCACCCCGCCGGCCTCCAGATCCACGAACGCCTCATCCAGGCTGAGCGGTTCCACCAGCGGCGACAGCGCCGCGAGCAGGCGCATCACGACCTCGCTGACCTGGCGGTACAACGCGAAGCGGGGGGTGAGGTAGGCGGCGTTCGGGCACAGCCGCCGGGCCTGCGCCATCGCCATGGCGGAGTGCACACCGAAGACACGCGCCTCGTACGAAGCGGTGGACACCACACCGCGCGGCCCGAGGCCGCCGACGATCACCGGCTTGCCACGCAGGCTCGGCTTGGCCGCCTGCTCCGCCGCAGCGAAGAAGGCGTCCATGTCCAGATGCAGAATCGTCGGCGCACCCCTCACACCCACGATGGTGCCGTACGCCTCTGACAATCGGCCTAGACCGCGCGGTTGCGCCGCCTGGCGAGCTCGTCGGCCGGGTGGTGCCGGGTGAGGGTCTCGCCGGTGTCCACGCGCTCGCCGTGCAGTTGGGCCAGCGCGGACTCCACGTCCCGCCACACCACCCCGACGGCGATGCCGAAGACGCCCTGGCCGCCCTGGAGGAGGTTCACGACCTCGTCCGGCGACGTGCACTCGTACACCATCGCGCCGTCGCTCATCAGCGTCATCGGCGCGCGGTCGGCGCCCACGCGCTGGCGCAGGTGCTGCACCGCGGGGCGGATGTTCTGGAGCGATACCCCGGTGTCCAGGAGACGCTTGACGATCTTGAGGACGACCACGTCGCGGAAGCTGTACAGCCGCTGGTTGCCGGCGCCGTACGCGGGCCGGACGCTCGGCTCGACGAGGCCGGTTCGCGCCCAGTAGTCGAGTTGCCGGTAGGTGATGCCCGCCGCCGCGCAGGCGGTGGGGCCGCGGTAGCCGACGTCGTCGGACGCGGGCTCGTCGGGTGTTGCGGCTCGTGCCGCGGTCGGCTGCCCGGGCGCCGCTGCGGCCCCGCCCCCGTACAGCGGATACGGACCGCCCGCCGCCGTGCCGTCGCCGGTGCTTCTCACGCCGACCTCCGTCCTTGACCTGCCCTGTCGACGGTAGGCAGTCACCCGGGGCGCGTCAACGATCGCCACACTCGGCACGCCGAGTGATAATCACCCTGGGAGTGGTTTACCGTGACGCGTTCCGGGGAACGGCTCCCCGAATATCCCGACGCCGCTACCGCCAGCGACTCACTGGCTGTTGGTGTCGAAGTCTTCCGGCGAGATCTGGTCGAGGAACTCGCGGAACTTCTCGACCTCGTCCTCCTGCTCGTCAGGAATGGCGATGCCAGCGTCGTCCAGCACACCGTCGCTGCCGTAGATGGGCGTGCCGGTACGCAGCGCCAGCGCTATGGCGTCCGACGGCCGGGCGCTGACCTCCACGCCGCTGGCGAACACCAGCTCCGCGTAGAACACGCCCTCCCGCAGGTCCGTGATGCGGACTTCGGTGAGCTCCTGGCCCACCGCCTCCAGCACGTCCTTGAAAAGGTCATGCGTCAGCGGTCGCGCAGGGGCCATGCCCTGTTGCGCGAAGGCGATGGCAGTCGCCTCTCCCGGCCCAATCCAAATGGGCAGGTACCGGTCGCCTCCCACTTCACGGAGAAGCACGATCGGCTGGTTGGAAGGCATTTCCACCCGGACACCCACGACGTCGAGCTCATTCACACAGCAACCCTAGGACCTGCCCGGCCGGTTTGGGTAGTCGGGCACCCCTGCACTCAGTGCAACCTGACCCGCAGGGCTGCTTCCACGAGGGCCGCGTGCAGCCGTACGGACAGTCCGGCGAGCTCTCGCGCGGTGGCCTCCGCGTGGGCTCTGGTCTGCGGATTGCGATGCCGCCGAAGGGGTGCAACGAGCTGTTCGACCAGCCCGGCCTCCCGCTCCGCCGCCGCCTTGATGGCCCGCAGATGACGCGGCTCAAGACCCGCGCGGCCCAGATCGGCGATCAGCTTGGCCACCGTGACCGCCCCGGCGTCATAGCCGCCGTCAGGAGCGGCACTGAGCAGCCCGTAGGACTCCCACTCGGCCAGCTCGCCCTCGTCCACCTCGGCGGCGGCCAGCAGCTCCGCACGGCCGAGCCTCGCCGCCGTCGGCTCAGGCGCCGGCGCCAGCTCCCCGTCGAGCAGGTCACGCGGCTGGGCGGGGGCCGGCAGGGACACCTGCTCACCCCGCTCCAGGGCGTCGAGGTGCTCCCTGATGACCTTCAACGGGAGGTAGTGATCGCGCTGCATACGCAGCACATGGCCGAGCCGCTCCACGTCCGCCCGGGAGAACTTCCGATACCCGGAGGGGGTGCGCTGCGGCTCGACCAGTCCCTCTGCCTCAAGGAAACGGATCTTTGAGATCGTGACCTCGGGGAACTCGTCGCGCAGGAGGTTCAGTACGGCGCCGATGCTGAGCAGACGGCCGTCCGCTGGGGCGGCGCCGTGTCCGGCACCGCCCGTCGGTGAGTGACGCATGAACCTTCCCTGGCGCCGAGGTGACTCAGATGCCGAACCCTCGCTGGCTGGCGTAGAAGACCAGTCGGTACTTGCCGATCTGCACCTCGTCGCCGTTGTTGAGCAGCACGGAGTCGATCCGCTCACGGTTGACGTACGTGCCGTTGAGGCTGCCGACATCGGCGACGGAGAACCTACCGTCCTGGCCGCGGCGGAATTCCACGTGCCGGCGCGACACGGTGACGTCGTCCAGGAAGATGTCACTGTTCGGGTGACGGCCAGCCGTCGTCAGCTCGCTGTCCAGCAGGAACCGGCTGCCCGAGTTCGGACCGCGCCTGACCACCAGGAGCGCCGAGCCCACCGGCAGCGCGTCCACCGCGGCCTGGGCCTCCGGCGACAGCGACGGGAGCTGGGTCTGCCCGGTCGTCTCGGAGTCGTACGCCTCAAGGCCGGAGATCGAAATGGTGGACGTCGTCTCCGAGGCCCGCTCGGGCGTGGCACCCGGGCGCAGCGGCGTGCCGCAGTTGGAGCAGAACTTGCTCGTAGCGCCGGTCTGATGCCCACACCTGGGACACACAGGCAACCCAGACCCTCCACCCGTACTTGAGGCTGATGATTGGCCGAAACCTATGGTTCCGGCTCCGGCGGGGTCAACAGACGACGCGCCGTGACCACCGGGCAGGTCACCGACCTGGTCCCGGAACAGCGGGCGCTCCTCCTGAGCCCCGCCTCCTTCGGCGTCGCGCCCCCGATGGCGGGCGGTGCCGCCCTCCTGGCGTGCGCTCTTGCCGAACAACTTCGCAAACAACTTCACGGGCGATTCCCCTTGACTGAAACAGACCCGCCCGTGGGGCAGGACAAACCCTCGATGCACACACCGGCTGACCCGGTCACCCTCACAACGTCCGTGACCATCAGACAGTTTCCCTCACGCACCACGTATCTGGTGCGCCGACCCCCCGCTACGCGGCACCCGCGCCCCGGGCGCCTCATGCGTCCCCCGCTCATCACGATGACGACCGAGCGTAGTCAGGCCGCTTCGCCGACCGCAAGGCGTCCACGACGATCTTCTCGTGCCGCTTCACTGACACGTTCGCGCGCTCCTTCTCCAGAGTCTGTACCACTCCACCAGGAATATTGAGCGCGGGCTCAAGATCCTCGGGCTTGCCGATCACGGTGAACGTGTACGGCTGTGACACCCGGCGGCCGTCGATCTCGACGGCGCTGTCCGCGTCGGTGAAGTACGTGTCGGCCACGACCCGTACGTCATTGATCTGGATGGCCTCGGCCCCCGCTGCCCGCAACTCCTGGATCGCGTCGAGCAGCATGTCGGCCTCGACCGCACCGTGCGTGTCCGTTATGCGCAACGTGATGCCGGGCCCCTGCGCCGCAACCGTACCCGCGAGCACGCCCAGTTGCTGCTCTTTGGCCTTGGTCTGTTTACGGGCCTCTTCGGCCTGGTCCGAGCTGTTCTCCAGCTCGGTGCGCT
Source organism: Streptomyces sp. HSW2009 (assembly GCF_040240285.1). Taxonomy (NCBI): domain Bacteria; kingdom Bacillati; phylum Actinomycetota; class Actinomycetes; order Kitasatosporales; family Streptomycetaceae; genus Streptomyces; species Streptomyces sp. HSW2009. The sequence continues at coordinate 9,471 of NZ_JBEHZD010000136.1, forward strand.
GGCCGACCAGGCGCTGCTTCTCGTCTTCGAGGCGCTGGGTCCGGTCGTCCAGCTCGTCGAGGATGCGTACCAGGTCCTCCTGCCGGGCCCCGCGCAGCACGCTGTTCTCGTTGGTCGACCGCACCTGGATCGCGAGGCCGAGCCCGAGCACGCACAGCAGCAGGGCCACGGTGAGCTGCGGTCGGGTCACCCGGGGTGGCCAGACGCTCGCCAGCAGCCGTTGACGTCCCGTCATGGACCGGTCGGGCACTGGCGGTTCGGGCAGTGGCTGCCTGATGCGCGGCGCGGGCCGCTCTGCCGGCAGCTCCCGACGCAGCCCGGCGAACCGGTGCCCGTGCTCCTTGCCGTGCCCCGGACGGGCTGGCTGGCCCGTCTGGGCCGGCTGCTGGGACTTGGCCGGCTGCTCCGGCCTGGCGGCCTGCTCTGACGGCTCGGGCTGATCCGGCCGTTCAGGCCGGGTGGGCTGGACGGGCCGCTCCGGCCGGGCGAGCTGCCCGGACCGGTCAGGCTGAGCCAGCCGCTCGGGTCGAGTGGGCCGGGCGGGCGGCCCGGGTCGGCCAGGCCGCTGGGGCCGCTCGGGTCGGTCAGGCTGGGCAGGCCGCTGGGGCCGCTCGTTTCGACCGGGCTGAGCAGGCCGCTGCGGCTGCTCGGGCCGGTCGGCCCGGGCGGGCCGGTCGGGCGCGGTGCCCGATCCACTCCCGCCCGCGGCCGGCTGCCGGTCGCCCGGGCCCTGGCCCGGGCCCGGGCCCGACGACTGCTCGGGCGGCTTGGGGGTCTCGTCGTCAGACATCGGCCTCACGCCCTGAAGATGTGCCGTCGGATCGCGGCTGCGTTGGAGAAGATGCGGATGCCGAGCACCACCACCACGCCGGTGGAGAGCTGCGCGCCGACGCCCAGCTTGTCGCCGAGGAAGACGATGAGGGCGGCCACCACGACGTTGGACAGGAAGGAGACGACGAAGACCTTGTCGTCGAAGATCCCGTCGAGCATCGCTCGGAAGCCACCGAAGACCGCGTCGAGTGCGGCCACGACGGCGATCGGCAGGTAGGGCTCGACGGCGTTCGGTACGACGGGGCGGACCACGAGTCCGACCACGACTCCCACGACGAGGCCCAGTACGGCGATCAAGATGTGCCCTTTCCTGTGTCGGTGTCGTTCTTGTCCGCGGCACCGGCATATGGCTCCGCGCTGCGTACGATCAGGCTCGGCGCGACCGGGAGCCGCATCTCGTCCTGGAGGGAAGTCCGCACGCGAATGTCGTAATTCTCTTGCAGCACCTTGAGGTACTGGCCGTCCGCGCTGGACTCGAAGGTCGCACGCAGACGTGGTCCATCGCCCACTGCGAGCACCGTATACGGCGGCACCAGTGGCCTGTTGTCGACCAGTATGGCGTCTCCCGCGGCCCTGATCGCCGAAAGGGCCGTCAGCCGCTGGCCGTTGATCGCTATGGCCTCAGCCCCTGACTGCCACAGACCGTTGATGACGCGCTGCATGTCGCGGTCCCGCACCCGCCCGGTGTTCGAGAACCCGTTGCTCTCGCGCGGCCCGCCACCGCCACCACCGCCGCCGGCGTCCTCGGCGTCATCGACGACCAGCTTGACTCCCGGGCCCTGCACCTCGGTTGCACCGGCGAGCAGCGCCACCAGTTCGCCCTTGCCGCCACTCTGCTTCGGCAGTACCTTGCGCTGCCGGTCGCCGACCTCGTCGCGCAGCGCGTCGACGTTGTCCTCCAACTCGTCAGCGGCGGCGGTCTCCGACTCGATCCGGTCGATGAGCTCCTGGCGCTCCTTGGCCACGGTGGGCGCCGCTATCCGCGTTTCGGCCGCTCCGATGGTCACCACCACCGTGGTGAGGACGAGACCGACCGCGAGCCAGAGCTTGGCACTGACCGTACGCGGCAGCCCCTGCTTCCCCTCGGCTTCACGCCGGGCCGCCGCCTCGGCATAGCCGTCATCGAGGCTGTGGTCCATCACATTGGTCAGCAGCGACATGGACGCGTCGGGGCGCGGGCGCTGCGACGCGGTGCTCCGAATGGGGGGCGGCTGCGGCATGCCGCACATCGTCGCACGTCGGGGGCGCCGCCACCGAATGGCCCCCCCGGCGTGCCGGAGCGGGGCCGGGGGCGGCGACGCCCTCGACTCGATCAAGCCGTCCGCGGGTCGTACACCCCGCCGGTACGGCGCCGTTCAGCCGCTGCGGGCCCGGCGCGGACCCCGCGGGGGATCAGTTGCCCGCGTTGTCCACGACGTGCGCCCACTCGTCGAGCAGGGCCCCCGCCGAGGCGTCGTCCGGGCCCTCCGCCCACAGGTGCGTGACGGCCTCCGCCGGGTCGGGCAGCACCATCACCCAGCGGCCGTCGGCCTCCACGACCCGTACGCCGTCGGTGGTGTCCACCGAGCGCTCCCCCGCCGCCTCCACGACCTTGCGCATCACCAGGCCCTTGACCGCCCAGGGAGTGGCCAGATCACGCCGGAGCACATGGGCGCGCGGGATGCGCGCATCGATCTGGCTCAGCGTCAACTGGGTACGCGCCACCAGGCCGATCAGCCGTACGAAGGCGGCTGTGCCGTCGAAGACGCTACTGAACTCGGGGATGATGTACCCGCCGCGCCCGTCCCCGCCGAAGATCGTGGTGTCCGCGCGGCCCACCCGGGTCAGGTCGTCGGGCGACGTGGTCGTCCAGTCGACCTGCGTGCCGTGGTAGGCGGCGACCTGTTCCGCGATCCGGGTCGTCGTCACGGGCATGGCGACCCGCCCACTGCGCCGCTCGGCGGCCACCAGATCGAGCATGACCAGCAGCGCACGGTCGTCCTCGACGATCCGCCCCTGCTCGTCCACGAGCGAGAGCCGCTCGCCCACCGGATCGAAGCGGACGCCGAAGGCCGCGCGCGCGGACGCGACGATCTCACCGAGGCGCACCAGGCCCGACCGCCTGGCCTCGGCCGTCTCGGTCGGCCGCGCTTCGTCCAACCCGGGGTTGATGGTGAGCGCGTCCACACCGAGCCGGCCGAGCAGGCTCGGCAGCACCAGCCCCGCACTGCCGTTGGAGGCGTCGACCACGACCTTCAGCCCCGCCTCCGACACCCCCGTGGTGTCCACCGCGCGGAGCAGGGAACCGGTGTACGAGTCGAAGACGCTGGCGGGAAACCGCAGGTCACCGATCTCGCCGGGGAACGCACGGCGGTACTCCTGGCGCGCGTACACCCGGTCCAGCTTGCGCTGGGCGCCCTGCGAGAGGTCAGCGCCCCGCTCGTCGATGAACATGATGTCGACCGAGTCGGGTACGCCGGGCGTCGTACGGATCATGATCCCGCCGGCGCTACCGCGGGCGGTCTGCTGACGCGCCACGGGCAGCGGCACGTTCTCCAGATCGCGTACGTCGATGGCACTGGCCTGGAGCGCGGAGATGACGGCGCGCTTGAGCGCACGGGCACCGCGGGAGTGGTCACGGGCCGTGGTGACGGTCGCGCCCTTCTTCAGGGTCGTCGCGTACGCCCCCGCCAGGCGCACGGCGAGTTCCGGCGTGATCTCGACGTTGAGGATGCCGGTGACGCCGCGCGCGCCGAAGAGGTGGGCCTGTCCTCGCGATTCCCAGATCACCGAGGTGTTGACGAACGCGCCGGCCTCGATGGTCTTGAAGGGATAGACGCGGACATTGCCCTGGACGATCGATTCCTCACCGATCAGGCATTCGTCGCCGATGACCGCGCCGTCTTCGATCCGGGCGGCGCGCATGATGTCGGTGTTCTTACCGACGACACAACCACGCAGATTGCACTGCTGCCCCACATACACGTTGTCGTGCACGACCGTCTTGTGCAGGAAGGCCCCGCTCTTGACCACCACATTGGAGCCGACGACGGTGTGTTCCCTGATCTCGGTGCCCGCCTCCACCTTGGCGTAGTCGCCGATGTAGAGCGGGCCGCGCAGTACCGCATCGGGATGTACGTCCGCGCCTTCAGCAACCCAGACGCCCGGCGAGATCTCGAAGCCGTCGATCTCGACGTCGACCTTGCCTTCCAGGACGTCTGCCTGCGCCTTCACATAGCTTTCGTGGGTGCCGACGTCCTCCCAGTAGCCCTCGGCGACGTAGCCGTAGATGGGCTTGCCTTCCTTCATGAGCTGTGGGAAGACGTCACCCGACCAGTCGACGGAGGTGTCGGCTTCGACGTAGTCGAAGACCTCGGGCTCCATGACGTAGATACCGGTGTTCACGGTGTCGGAGAAGACCTGTCCCCAGGTGGGCTTTTCCAGGAACCGCTCGACCCGACCGCCCTCGTCGACGATGGTGATGCCGAATTCCAGTGGGTTGGGCACCCGGGTCAGACAGACCGTGACGAGCGCACCCTTTTCCTTGTGAAAGTTGATCAGCTCGGTCAGATCGAAGTCGGTGAGCGCATCGCCGGAAATAACGAGAAACGCATCGTCCTTCAGCGCTTCCTCGGCGTTCTTGACGCTTCCCGCGGTGCCGAGTGGTTTCTCCTCGTTGGCGTATGTGAGCTCCATCCCGAGCTCTTCGCCATCTCCGAAGTAGTTCCGTACTAGTGAGGCGAGGAACTGCACGGTCACCACGGTCTCACTCAGACCGTGCCGCTTGAGCAGGCGCAGTACATGCTCCATGATTGGCCGATTGGCTACCGGCAGCAATGGCTTGGGCATGCTCGAAGTCATCGGCCGAAGGCGAGTTCCCTCGCCACCGGCCATCACGACGGCCTTCATGTCGGAAGCGTCCTCCTTGAAGAGACGACGGTCATGCCGACTTCGCCCATCCAGATGACGCACTGGAGTTCAGGTCGGGGCAGCTTCGGCCCCTCTAGGGCTGGCGCATCAGCGAGCTCAGCCGGCCGTGGCGTCCGCCTTGACGAGCCGACGGACCTGAACCACGTAGAGGATTCCTGCCCACCAGTAGAGCGTTGTACCCCATCCTGCGAACGCCCATCCGAAAATAGCAGCGAGCGTCGACAGCCAGCCGCTCCCATCGCTCAGAAGGAGGAGCGGGAATGCGTACATGAGGTTGAAGGTCGCCGCCTTGCCGAGGAAGTTCACCTGGGGCGGCGGATAGCCGTGGCGACGCAGGACGCCGACCATCACGAGGAGCAGCAGATCGCGCGCGAGAAGCGCGATGGTCAACCAGAGCGGCAGAATCTCCCGCCAGGTCAGGCCGACGATGGTGGAGAGGATATAGAGCCGATCGGCAGCCGGGTCGAGAAGTCGACCGAGGCTACTGATCTGGTTCCACCGGCGAGCGAGTTTCCCGTCGAGGTAGTCGCTGATCCCGCTGAACATCAGCACCAGCAGCGCCCATCCGTCGGCTTTGGGACCGCCGAACTCGGGCAACAGAATGAGCCACAGGAACACGGGCACGCCGGCGAGGCGTGCCATGCTGAGGATGTTCGGGATGGTGAGTACGCGGTCAGTTTGAACGCGCGTCTCCTGGACCTCCACCCGGGGGCCTCCTGTGGAACGTGCCAATGATGCGTCCCGACTTTACCCGCATGCGGAGCCCCCTCGCGCACAGGGGTACGCGCGAGCGCCCTTCACCACCACCCGGTCAGGACCAACAAATCCAGCACCAACTACATGCGCCCGACTCAGCGAGCGCTTCCCCATCGACCGGCACGACAGCATTAAACGCAAAAAAAGGGGGGCTTGGCAGGGAAATCCATCCCCACTAAGCCCCCCTCACAACGCATAGAAGCCCCGTTACGAACCATGTCCGTAACGAGGCTTCTATCAAAAGGAGTTCGGCGGCGTCCTACT